>JAKUQR010000001.1 GCA_022450155.1 Gammaproteobacteria bacterium
ATTGCAACCTTAGAAGCAGCCAGTGCAAAGGGTCCTGATCTGCTGGGTGAACATCGAGACGATTTCCCACCGGAGTACCTACACTGGATTGAGGCTGGCTACAAATTGAGCGCCGTAGACTTCTATAAGGATCAGGAGATCAGAACCGAAATTTATGACTGCATACAAGGGGTCTTCTCGGAATATGACTTGCTGGTGACCCCCACTCTCGCCTGCCTGGCGGTGGATAACGCCGATGACGGCAACACGGTCGGACCGACGGAGATCAATGGTGAGGCCGTCGATCCGCTGATTGGCTGGTGCCTGACCTACCTCATTAACTTTACCGGTCACCCGGCCGCGTCTATTCCTGCCGGGCTCAGCGTCAGTGGATTACCCATCGGCATGCAAATTATCGGACGACGGTACGCTGACTCGGATGTTTTAACAGCCAGTGCGGCATATGAGCGCCTGCGGCCCTGGCACGACACCTACCAACGGTGTATTGATCGAACAGACTGAAGCTTACAAGAAAACCCCTCAGCACTCAGATCATGGGACGACTCAAGGATAAGCGGGTATTGATCACCGGCTCCGCCAGTGGCATCGGCCGCGCGGCAGCACGACTGTTTGCCGCTGAAGGTGCGCGACTCACGCTGTGTGATCGTGACCATTTGCAAAACAAAGATCTTGCCCATGAAATCGATGCGACCGGCGGTCACGCACAGGCTATACAGACAGACGTGGGCGAACCCGATGATATGCAAAATGCTGTCAACACCGCCGTCGCCACTTATGGCGGCCTGGATGTACTCTACAACAACGCCGGTGGTGCAACCGGCAAAGATGGGTCAGTAACAGAAATTGAACTTGATGAGTTCTGGCGCACCATTCGGGTCGATCTGTTTGGGACCGTACTGGGCTGCCGTTTTGCCATTCCCCATCTCGTCCAAGCAGGCGGCGGCTCCATCATCAATACCACCTCGATACGCGCCATGATCGGCACTGAAGGTGCAGATGCCTATACCTCAGCCAAAGGGGGGGTCGTCACATTGACTCGTGCCCTGGCCCTGCAATGGGCTCAGGCCGGTATACGCGTCAATGCAATTGCGCCCGGCGTCATCCTCACCGACCGGGTGCGCACCATGCTTCGAGACGACGACCCGATCAGGGTTAAAACACCCTTAGGTCCTAGCGAACCTGAAGATGTTGCACCATTAGCGCTTTATCTCGCGTCGGACGAATCCCGGCAAATGACCGGGATGATCCTGCCACTGGACGGTGGTGCCAGTGCTGTCTGACTGTAAATACCCGTACAATCCCTGAGCTCAATACCTTACCGAGTAGACTGAAATGACAGATGTCATGAACAGGCGTATTACGCTTGCTGCTCGCCCCGTAGGCTTTCCCAAAGATTCTGATTTTGAACTGGTGGAAGACTCCGCATTCGTATCCGAACCCGCTGAGGGCGAGTTGTTGTTACAGACACTCTACCTGTCGCTTGACCCTTACATGCGCGGTCGTATTAGTGAAGCCCACTCCTATACGGCCAGTGTAGAGATCGGACAGACCATGGTAGGCAGCACCGTCAGCTCGGTAGTGGCTTCCCACCACCCCAAATTCAAATTCGGCGATCGGGTGCTGAGTTACTCCGGCTGGCAGGACTACGAGCTCAGCAACGGGCAGGGACTGCACAAGCTGGACCCGGTTCATGGCCCCAACCCGATCAGCACGGCGTTGGGTGTGATGGGTATGCCAGGCCTTACGGCCTATGTTGGCCTGCTCGATATTGGCCAACCGGTATCTGGAGAAACTGTAGTGGTTTCTTCAGCAGCTGGCGCTGTAGGTTCCGTTGTAGGACAAATTGCTAAATTACACGGTTGTCATACAGTCGGTATCGCAGGTACTGCGGAGAAATGCCGGTACACGGTTGAAGAATTCGGGTTTGAGACTTGCTTAAACTATAACGATGACGACTTCAATTCCCAATTGAAGCGCGCCTGTCCAGACGGTATCGATATCTACTTTGAAAATGTCGGCGGCAAGGTTTTCGATGCGGCGTCCAACCTAATGAATGATGGCGGCCGAATTCCGGTCTGCGGCATGATTTCACGCTACAACGACACAGGACTTCCCAACGGGCCTGATACCCTGCCCCGCTTGATGCGTGCGGTCCTGACTCGAAGACTGCTGGTCCAGGGCTACATCGTGACCGATCACGGTAACCGACTGGACGCCTTTATGTCGGATATGTCGGGCTGGCTGAAACGAGGGGAGATTCGTTATCGTGAAGACATCACCGAAGGTCTTGAAAATGCGGTCGCAGCCTTCCAGGGCCTGCTCAGTGGCCGTAATACCGGTAAGGCGATTGTCAGGGTGTCAACAGAATTCTAGAGACACTCTTTATTACAACATCTACAGACAGTGGAAAGTCGCCAACTTGCCAAACAGCTCAATGGCTTGGAACCACCTTGTTGGCCAGAACTTTTAATGGTTATACTGTCGCTGTGTTAACACACTAAAGGAGGCTGTAACTGATGACGAAACCCACAAAATATCTGTTAGGACTGCTCGCAGCAGCTGCGTTATCGATCGGCACTGCTCAGGCAGGTTCTGTTTTGAAGATCGTGCCACATGCCGATCTCAAGAACACCGATCCGATCTGGACGACTGCGTATATCACCCGAAACAACGGCTACATGATCTATGACACGTTGTTCGCGATGGATGAGACTTTCAACGTTCATCTTCAGATGGCAGGCGCTCATTCGGTCAGTGATGATGGACTGGTACACACCATCACTCTCCGAGATGGACTCAAGTGGCATGATGGCAGCCCCGTTACGTCCGCGGACTGCATTGCCTCGATTAATCGATGGGGCAAACGCGATGGCATGGGCCAGCAGTTGCTGGCCGTCGTCGACACCATGTTTACCGTCGACAATAAGACTTTTGAGATCACTCTCACAGAACCTTGGGGTCTGCTAACGACCGCTCTGGGTAAGATGAGCTCCAACGTGCCCTTCATGATGCCGGCGGAAAAGGCCTACACCGATCCGTTTCTGCAGGTCCCAATGCCACTGATCGGTTCAGGCCCCTACAAATTCGTCGAAGCAGAATGGGTGCCTGGCGCCAAAGTGGTATACGAGAAATTTGCGGACTACGTGCCGCGTAGTGAACCGGCCAGTGCCGCATCGGGTGGCAAAATCGCTTATTTTGACCGCGTCGAGTGGCTTTACATACCGGACCAGAACAGCGCCATGAATGCGTTGATCAACGGCGAGGTGGACTATTTCGAGGCGCCACAGTCTGATTTGTATGATCTACTTGACGCAGCCGACAACGTCACGACAGGACAGCGGGACAACTACGGTAGCCAGGGTTGGCTCCGCATCAACCACCTGAATGCGCCGTTTGACAACGTCAAGGCGCGTCACGCGGTCCAGTTGCTGGTCGACCAGGAGACTTACCTGCAGGCAATCGTTGGTACGCCCGATTTGTACCGGACGTGTGGTGCGATGTTCCTCTGTGACACGCCGTTTGAGACCTTTGTTGGCTCGGAACGGGTTATGACTCAGGACATCGAGCAAGCCAAGGCCCTGCTTAAGGAAGCGGGCTACAACGGCGAAAAGATCGTCCTGATGCATCCGACCGATATTCCGGCGCTCAGTCACGCGACCCAAGTCACCGCCAGCCTGCTGCGCAAAGCCGGTATCAACCTGGAGGTTCAGGCCATGGACTGGAGCACCTTGACTTCTCGGCGTGCTGAGAAGAAAAGCATTGCCGACGGTGGCTGGAACATCTTCCACACTTCCTGGATCGCACCCGACCTGCTGAATCCGGTCGCAAACATCGGCGTATCGGGCGGTGGTATCGAAAAGGCCTGGTTTGGCTGGCCAACCGATGCGAAGGTCGAACAACTGCGGCAGGATTTTGCCCGGGAAACCGATCCAGCAAAGCAGAAAGCGCTCGCTGATCAGGTACAGGCCCGAGCCATGGAGGTCGTGACCTATGTACCGATCGGCCAGTACCTGAGTAAATACGCCTACCGGTCCGATCGACTGGAGGGGATTCTCAAGGGTCCAGTCCCGCTATTCTGGAACCTCCGGCCAAAATAATCGATCAGGCCCATTGAATTCGGCCATACAGGACCGAAAATCAATCCACTCGATACCCCCGGGTTTATACCCGGGGGTTTTTTTAGCAGGAATTGAGTCTCACAGGCGTGCCGCTGGGATTTCGGCAGTGGCATTCCAAACAATGACCTTTGAACTCGTCCAGGCTAGAGTTCTTCCGATACACCGAGCCCTCATACAAGGGATCAGTTCTAGCGACTAGGTCGTGAGCGCGGCAGCTGCGTTGTCGGGTTCCCGTAAGTGGCACGCAACACGATGCCCCAGTGTGATCTCCTGCAAGGCTGGTTCTTCTGATCGGCAACGGTCCATCACATACGGGCAGCG
This sequence comes from Gammaproteobacteria bacterium, assembly GCA_022450155.1. NCBI lineage: Bacteria > Pseudomonadati > Pseudomonadota > Gammaproteobacteria > Gammaproteobacteria bacterium. The sequence goes on from JAKUQR010000001.1 coordinate 4,440, forward strand.
GGTATGAAACCGACAACCCGACGGCGGATTAATCGGACTGGCAACATCGCCCCTAAGAATAATTTTTTCCTTGACCGCCCGGGGATCGGGCACCGGCACCGCCGACAGCAGGGCTTCGGTGTACGGATGCAGGGGATTCCTGAACAGGCTTCGGGTGTCGGTGATCTCGACCAGTTTGCCGACGTACATTACGGCGATTCGGTGGCTAACGTGCTCAACCACTGCCAAATCGTGTGAGATAAACAGCAGTGCCAGGTTGAATTCCTCTTGTAGATCGATGAGCAGATTGATCACCTGCGCCTGTACCGAAACATCCAGAGCGGAAACCGGTTCATCAGCGACGATCAGCGACGGGTTCAGAGCGAGTGCGCGGGCGATCCCCAGGCGTTGCCGCTGGCCGCCTGAAAACTCGTGCGGGTATCTTTCCATCGCCTCGCGTTTAAAGCCCACCCTTTCGAAAAGCATCTGCACCCGTTGATTAATTTCCGCCGAACTGCCTTGCTTGAAATTTCTCAGCGGCTCTGACACCAGGAACCCGGCCGACAGTTTTGGGTTGAGGGAGGAATAGGGATCCTGGAACACCATCTGCATCTCACGCCGATGCGGCAGAATCTCTGATCTGGACAACCCGGAAATATCGACACCCTTGAGGTGAATCTCACCGGCTGTGAGATCGAGCAGACGAAGCACCACTCGCCCGACCGTAGACTTACCGCAACCACTTTCCCCCACCAGGCCCAGTGTCTCTCCCCGGGCAATGTCGAAGCTGACCCCATCGACCGCGTAAACGTTACCTACTTTTTTCGCCAACAGACCTTTCCGCACGTCAAAATACTTCTTGACGTCCCGCACCGATAAGATGTTTTCTGAGACAGCTGCAGCGACAGGGGTCATGGCGTAGACGATTCCAGGCGATTGGCGAAGTTGCCTGACTCCCAGCAAGCCGCGTAATGCTGTTTACGGTGTTCGGCCAGTTGCGGAGATTCGGCCTCGCACTGCTCGGAGGCGTAACTGCATCGAGGTGTAAACAGACAGCCTGGGATTTCCTCGATCAGTGAAGGTACCATTCCCGGTATCTCCTGCAGCCTGACCCGGTCACCGTCCCTCGCCAGACTTTCGTTCAATCGAGGAATTGATGTCATCAGGCCTTCACTGTAAGGATGTAGCGGGTAATGAAATAACTCCTCAACAGAGGCTTCCTCAACCTTTTCCCCGGCATACATCACCAAAACCCGTTCACCCATTTCCGCCACCACACCCAAATCATGGGTAATGAGTATGATGGATGTTCCAAAATCATCTCGCAGCTCACGCATCAGATCCAGGATCTGGGCTTGAATCGTCACATCGAGCGCCGTGGACGGCTCGTCGGCAATCAGGATCTTCGGGTTGCACGACAGCGCCATCGCGATCATCGCCCGCTGCCGCATACCGCCGGACAGTTGGTGAGGGTATTCGTTAACCCTCTGGTGGGCATCCGGCACGCGAACTCGATCGAGGATCTCGACCGCCCGATCCCGAGCCACCCGGTCAGACACACCCTGGTGGAGCGAAATCACTTCTGAAATCTGCCGGCCGATGGTCAGGACCGGATTCAGCGAGGTCATCGGTTCCTGGAATATCATCGAGATCTCGTTTCCCCGGATAGCCCGCATCTCTTCTTCATTGAGCTTAAGCAGATCGGTGCCTTGGAAAAAGATCTCGCCGGACTCGATACGAGCGGGCGGCTTAGGCAGCAGGCCAAGGATCGTCATTGCGGTAACGCTTTTACCGCAACCCGACTCACCAACGATGCATAGGGTTTCACCTGCGTAAAGCTCCAGCGACACCCCGTTGACTGCACGTACAGTGCCGTCCCGCGTGTCGAAAAAAGTACGCAGGTCCTTGATCTGAAGAATCGGTGAGTCGGTTCGGGCAGCGACAGCCGTTGAATTATCCATGCTGACGAACCCGACCTACCGCATGCCCCGGGCAATACGCGGGTCCAGCGTGTCACGCAGACCGTCACCCAGAATATTAACCGTCATCACCATGCAGGCCAGACACAGCCCAGGGAAAAACAGCAGCCACGGCTTGAACTGGAAATAGACCCGGCCTTCAGCCATCATGTTGCCCCAACTGGGTATTTCCGGCGGCGTCCCGGCCCCAAGAAAACTCAAATAAGCCTCGACTATGACGGCCGAAGCACAGATGTAGGTCGCCTGGACCATGAGCGGTGCGAAAGTATTCGGCAGAATGTGCCGCACGAGGATTTGGGGTAATCGGGTGCCTGAGGCTACAGCAGCCTCGACGTAGGGCATCTCACGGATGGTCAGAACAATGGCTCGTACCAAGCGCACGACGCGTGGAATCTCTGGTACAGATATAGCAATGATAACGTTCTGCACACTGGAGCCGACCAACGCCATCAGGGCAATCGCAAACAAAATACCAGGGATGGCCATGAGACCGTCCATGATGCGCATGACCACTGTATCCACTATCCGGACGTACCCAGCGAGGAGACCGATAAAAAGCCCGGCCCCGGTGCTGATCAGAGCCACGAACAGACCTACACTGAGAGAAATTCGGGCACCGTAAATAGTCCTCGCAAAAACATCCCGACCCAGATGGTCGGTACCGAACCAACCGAAATCACCGGGCGGCTTAAGCCGGTCCCAGGGCGCGATCTCAAGTGGATCTGGTGCCAGAAAAGGTGCAAAAATACCGAGAAGAATCATTGCGATGAGAATGGACGCACTGATGATGACGGTTGGATTGCGCCGGACAAAATCAGCCGTTCGGCCAGGTTTATCGGCACCGACCGTCTGGTCGGCTACCAAGGCATCAATTGCGGCCATGAGGGATTAGTATCGGATTCTGGGGTCTAGAAATACGTAACTCAGATCTACGAGCAGATTGACCAGCACGTAGACCCCTGAAAATAGGATGATGATCGCCTGAATCACCGGGTAGTCGCGGTGCAGTATGGCATCCACGGTCAACCTACCCAGACCGGGAATATTGAAAACACTTTCTGTCACAACCACACCACCGATCAGCAGCGCGATACCAACGCCAATGATGGTGACGATAGGCACCGCCGCATTCTTCAGTGCGTGACGAGTTAGGACGACCCGCGAACTCAGTCCTTTGGCCTTCGCGGTCCGGATGTAATCCTCGGCGAGAACCTCCAGTACGCTGGCCCGAGTAATCCGTGCTATGAGGGCGATGTACACAATCCCCAGCGCGATACTCGGCAGCACCAGGCTTCGAAGACACGGCAAAAGGCCGTCTGCTAAGTGCTTGTAGCCTTGAACCGGGAGCCACTTGAGTTGAATAGCAAACACATACATCAAGATGTAACCAATCACGAATACCGGCACGGAAAATCCCAGCACCGCGAATATCATCGCGAACCGGTCTATAAAGGTGCGAGATTTCCAGGCGGCCAGCACACCAAGCGGAATCGCAACACTGATCGCGATGACAATGGTGAACAGCGACAGCATCAGCGTTGGTTCAATCCGCTGGCCGATGAGTTTCGTGACGGGCAGGTTGGAAAAAATCGATACGCCGAGGTCGCCCTGAGCGACACTTTTCACCCAGGTATAGAACTGGACAGGTATCGGTTCATTCAGCCCGAGTTTTTCACGGATTCCTTCGATGTCGGACGGGCTGGCGTAGTCGCCGGCGATGATTGCCGCGGGGTCACCGGGCGTCAAGTGCAGCAACCCGAACACAAATACAGCGACCACCACCATCACAGGGATGGTTGCCAGAATTCTTTTTACGATGTAAGCATACATAAACCCAGTTTCATCCAAACAGTGGTGCATCAGTCGTCCTGTCGCACGTTGCCAACAAGACGAATCCCGAAAATTCAGTACGGCAACGATGTTCCCGCACTGGCCCCGGGACCTGCTGCCAATATATCAGTAGCTGGCAGACTTGGGAACCAGTAGACTGATGTTCGACTTGACATTCTACCAAGGGCCGTATTCGTGAAAGTATTTATTGCCTGCCTGGGCACAGAGACCAACACTTTCTCTAACATGCCGACGGGCCTGATCAATTTCCAAGAAACCATGTTGTACCACGGCGATGCAACCCGGGACAGTACGGCTCTTTTCGCCATGCCGCTAATCATCTGGCGGGAAAAAGCTGAAGCTGTCGGTGCTGAGGTCGTCGAGAGCCTGGCCGCTTTTGCCCAACCGGCCGGCCCGACCATGCGGACTGTATATGAGGATTTCCGAAGCGAGATTCTCACCGATCTGGCAACAGCCATGCCGGTCGACTTGGTATTGCTCTGCCTGCACGGTGCCATGGTGGCAGACGGCTACGACGATTGTGAAGGCGATCTGACACAACGAGTAAGGCAAATTGTTGGGCCGGATACTGTCATCGGCGTTGAACTCGACTTGCACTGCAGTATCACACAAACATTGACCGACCACGCCGACGTCATCATCACCTTTAAGGAATACCCACATATCGACCCGCCCGATCGGGCCCATGAACTGTTTGATGTCTGTTGGCAGACCCTACAAGGCGAAGTAAAGCCCGTGATGAATCTCCATGATTTACAGATGATCAGCATGTGGCGAACACCGGTTGAACCGGCAGCATCGATTGTTCGCGAGATGCACGAACTCGAAACTCGCGACACAGTACTGTCGGTGTCCCATGCACATGGTTTTCCCTGGGGTGATGTGCCGGATGCTTCAGCCAAACTCCTGGTTGTCACAGACAATGACATAGAGACTGGTCGTAAAATCGCGTCAGATTTGGCCGAGACAATCTGGTCGCTGCGTGACGAGACGCACCCGACCGGGCTCAGTATTGATGAGGCATTCGATACAGCACTGGCGTCTGAATCGGGACCCATCATCATGGCTGATCATGCGGACAACGCAGGCGTCGGAGCACCGTCTGATTCGACCTATATCCTCCAGGCCATCCTGGACAAGAACGTTGAGAATGTAGCTAGCGGATTTTACTGGGATCCGGTGGCCGTACGCTTCTGTGTTGAAGCCGGTGAAGGCACCGAGTTTACCCTCCGAATCGGCGGAAAAGTGGGAAAAGGCTCTGGCCAACCGGTTGACCTACCCATCACCGTCCGCAAGATCGTCAGCAATGCCGAACAGTCCTTCGGCCAGGCAAAGCAGACCATGGGATGCGGTGTCTGGGTGAGCGCAGCGAATAATCTTGATATCTTTCTCAACAGCATCCGGACCCAGACCTTTCACCCCGACGCTTTTGAGCAGTTTGGCCTAAAACTCAGCGACAAGAAAATCGTCGTGGTGAAATCGACCCAGCACTTTTACGCCGGATTCGCCCCGATAGCTGAGTCAGTGCTTTACGTCTCTGCGCCGGGTTCGATCAACATGAACTTCTCCGAGATTGGTTTTAAGAAATTCACTGACCCCTACTGGCCAAAGGTAGCTGATCCGAGATCAGCCTGAGCGTCATCTTTACGCGGTAGCATTATCATCCAGCGGATAGATCGGCCGCCTGAGTGCTTGATAATTCAGCTGATCGTTGCGAGACGTGGTCACGCCGTGACCGTCACAACGAATTGTTGCTCGAGCAAGCGGTTGGAACCCGGCGCGATAATGAATTCTCGACTTGAGTAATAGGTAACGGCACTGAGTCGGGTCGATTCCATTGTTAGAGAAGATGCCGGCATCCCAGGGCTCATGGTGAAAAGATACCACCACAATGCGCATACGACCGGTGTCCAACACAGCCGTCGGTCCAGTCGACACCTCGACACCCGTATACATTGGACCCTCTACTGTCCACTTGCCGTCAGTCAGCGAGGTGACTCGCCCTTCCACATGAAAGGACTCTCCTGACCGACCGATACTGGGCATGTCGGTTTTCCCGCCCAGCTCGATCGATACCCTATTACCCAAACCTGTCTCTTGCATCATCTCCACCGCCGCAGGATCCCAAACAGCCCCGACGGCCACATCCACCAGCGCCTGTTTGTGCACTTCCCGGATAACCTCCATCACATCGGCCGTGCCGCCAGAACCGACGTTGTCTGCATGATCAAGCAGCAACACAGGCCCCTCGGTATACTGCCTGGCATCACTGACCGCGATCTCCAGCGGACAACCGCTGTAAACAAACCCAGTTCGGTCAGACCAAGCGCCGTCCAGCAGCTGATCGCAGGCCGAACGGGCCTGCTTCTCATCACCGTCGCCCACCACCACCGCAGAAATACCAGCATCATAAATATCGGCCATCGGAAATCCGCCGAAAAATGTCGCCGCGGGCACCCCATCACGCTCGAGTTTGCGGGTCATGTCCTGCAATCCTGACATCGGCGCATCGGCAGTACCCATGCACAATGTCTGAGCCAGAACGGGTCGGTTATCCCACACCATCACCGGGCTGATCTTTCCTTCCAGAGTACGGAACATCACCTGGGCAATCTGGTCACCGACCTCATACATATCAACGTGTGGATACGTCTTGAACCCAATCATCATCGTACAGTTGTCAACCATCCGCTGGGTCAGGTTGCAATGCAGATCGAGTGTTACCGCAATCGGCAGGTCCGGCTGTACAGCACGTATACGGCTGAGCAGGCACCCTTCCCCATCAGCCTCATCCTCTGCCACCATAGCACCATGAAGATCCAGCAGCGCAACATCGAAGGGTTGTGCCTCTATAGGTGCCAAAATCGTCTGCACCAAATGCTCGTAAACATCCTGGTGAACCGGTCCGCTGGGCATCGCCTCTGTGGCAAGGGGTGTCACCATCTCACAACCCTGTTTGCGCGCATGATCGATGTACGCGCCAGTGGGTGTATTGGTACCGCCAAAATGGTCGAGTACATCGGTACCCGTGTAATAGGCCCAGTTCTTAAACCGAGTGAGATCAGTCGGTACCGGTGAGAACGTATTCGTCTCATGCTTCATCATTGCGATCAGGACCCGCATTAAATGACTCCTCTATATTTTCACCTTCAGTTTGGTGAAATTAACATGGTCACACAGACTTCGCACGTTGCTACCTGACCACTGTACAGGTACAGACGGGCAGTCAATTCACCGTATTTGTGTCCGTTCCTCTTGACCTGGGCCTTATCAGTCGTTGAAATGACCTCAATTAACCCAGTCATTATCATTCTAAGCATACGTACACGACACTCAATCGCATCTGGAGAACCCGTAATGAAAGTCATACCGCAGATTCAAAACAATCACACAGAACTCACGGCCTGGCGGAGAGACATCCACGCTCACCCTGAACTCGGTTTTGAAGAAGAACGTACGGCCAAGCTGGTTGCTGATCGGCTGGAGGGCTTTGGTTATCAGGTGGAAAGAGCTGTTGGGGGCACCGGTGTGGTTGGAACCCTACGCAATGGGCAAAGTTCTCGGGCAATAGGCCTGCGCGCAGATATGGATGCACTACCGATACACGAGTCCAACGAGTTTGATCATCGCTCTCGCGTAGATGGAAAAATGCACGCGTGCGGTCACGATGGTCATACCACGATGTTGCTCGGTGCGGCCAAGTATCTGGCTGAGACGCGAAATTTCGACGGCTGTATTCACCTCGTTTTTCAACCTGCAGAAGAAGGTCTTGGTGGTGCTAAAGCGATGGTCGATGACGGACTATTTGAGCGCTACCCCATGGACAGTATCTATGGGATGCACAATAAACCAGGCATGGACGTAGGCCGTTTTTCGATTCGGCCTGGGCCGATGATGGCCGGCGGCGGATTCTTCGACATCAAACTCATAGGCCGTGGCGCTCATGCCGCAAGGCCGGAGTCAAGCGCCGACCCGATCGTGGCGGCATCTCAAATCGTATCTGCCCTCCAAAGTGTGGTCTCTCGTAACGTGGACCCACAAGATACTGCAGTACTCAGCGTCACCCGACTGCTCAGTGGTGAGGCTTACAACGTGATTCCAAACGACGCTACCGTTGGCGGCACCATTCGTGCATTCCTGCCCGCTACCCTCGACCTGATGGAGAAACGGATCGGTGAAATTGCAATGGGTATAGCGCAGAGCCTAGGTGTTACTGCGGACTATAATTTTCGGTTAATTTTCCTGCCGCTCATTAATGATGAAGACGCCACACGAATAGCCGGTGATGTCGCCGCATCAATCGTATCTGAGGACAACCTCAACCGTCGCGGGCCCGGAATCATGGCGTCCGAGGACTTCTCTTACATGCTCAATGAATGCAAGGGTGCCTACATCAATATTGGCAACGGCGGTGAGGAGGGTCATTGTGAAGTACATAACCCAGGCTATGACTTCAACGACCAGATACTGCCTTTGGGCGCGACATTTTTCGCACGATTGGCCGAGACACAGCTGCCAAAATGAGCCGCTGCCCGCGAACCTACGTCTGTTTTAAAGCATTAGTGAAAGAGGCGTAATGTCCTTCGCTTCTCGACCCAGGAAGTCATGGTTAGGAACGTCCTTAAGCATACGTTGCTGTGCGATCTCCAATCGACCGGCAGCGTCTGACATATCGAGATGAACCACGCTTCCGTTATCCACAGCCAACTCGCCATCAATAAACACTGTCTTCACGGCTCGGTCGGCCGCATGGTAAATCAGGCTCTTGAGCGGGTCGTGAACAGGCCGCATGATTGTCTGCGTGATATCCACCATCACCAGATCGGCTTTAGCTCCTTTTTCCAACCTGCCCAGGTCATCACGTAACAGCGATTTTGCGCCACCCACTGTGGCTGCGTGAAATACCATCTGGGCATCCGTTGTCTTGATATTGTTTGCCATGACACGTGCGAGGATTATTGCGAGTCGCATTTCTTCAATCAGGTTGTGTGGTGTCACATCCGTACCAAAACCAAGATTCACACCTGCTCGATAATAACGGCCAAAGTCGGCCATTGCGTGACCATAGCGTGCAAACGGTGACGGACAGTGTGCGACGGAAGTCCCAGAATCAACCAGCAAATTTAGGTCTTCCCTCGTTCGCCAGTCGATTGACGGATGATCATCTATAAAAATTGCATGACCTAAAGTTGTCCTCGGGCCCAGCAGGCCGATGTTTGATGCCCATTTGATTGGTGACACTCCATGACGCTTTGCCATTAACAAAAACTCAACCTGTGACTGGGATGCATGCGTGGTGATCGGGCGGTTGGTTTCCTCTGCCAGTGCAATACAGTCCCTCAGAAGATCCTCGCTGCAAGTGTCGATCTGCATCGGAAAAACTACACCCTGCAAGCGTTTGCTGGGATGCGCTTCGGCCTGGGTCATGAACTCAGCAGCCTCGTCAAAAGCTTTTCGGCCGGCTTGCTCGTTCCAGTTGAATTTTAATTCGTGAAAACTATCCATATACCAGCGTGAAGACGCAAACCCCGGTGCAATGAATCCACGCAGGCCACTGCGTGCGATCAGGTCAAGCCACCAGGGCGACATCGACGACAGGTCTGCCAGCGTAGTGACTCCGCACAATAATAACTCCCCGTAGGCCAGTTCCGCAGCGGCCTGGCGGCCTTCATCATCCAGCGAGAATGCCTGTAAACGCTCGTAAAGACCCGTGTCGTACATCTCTGGTCGCCCATGCTCTTCCCGGATACCTCGGTAAGCCGGCTCGTGCTGCGGGTGTGAATGAATATTGATCAGACCGGGCATCACAAAACTGCTACGCCCATCGATCTCATGGTCCCACTGCCCATCGTAGTCGGGGCCTACATACACGATCCTGTCATCCGAAAAAACAATGTCCGAGTCACGGGCGTACCGGTGCGTTTTCAGAGATGCATCCCAGACAGCACTCCAGTTGGCTTTTCGAATCAGTGTGGTAGTCATAAGCTCTCCGTTAGGTGTGAAGCATAGACGAGCACTCCCATGGAAATGAGTACTGCCAGAAACGATACAGACAATCCCATTTATTCGATCGACATTATGCGATGCAGAGTGTGGCGCCGATTGCGAGTATACGGCCGAACTTCAGAGGGCCACCGCCCTTGTTCAACAGCTTCAGCCCATTCAGGGGTGGTCAGGACATCAGGGCTTTCGATTTCGTAGGTGGCACTGTAACGAGGTTCGTCCTTGGGATCGATCTCGCGCAATTCGCCGCCGATTGCGATCGTACATGGTTCCCTGATCAGCCGCTGCACGGCGATCACGCCAGGTACCCTGGACAACAGTGGAACGTGCTCGGTGTCGTATACCTCGTTGAACAAGGCTTCCTTGTCCGGGTTGACATCCATGCTCGCGGTGAAGAGATAACGCGCCTGTTGTGCCATGGCAAGCCTCCTGTATGGTCTGGCGGGGTTGTTCTGTCAGTCGATAATACAGGTACGGATCACTCGCGTCTGCCGCCTGTGGCCAAATAGAGTCCGGCACCCACCAGGGCAACGCCAATCATGATGCTGGCAGTCACCGACTCGCCTAACATCCACACACTGAGCAGCACTCCGGATATCGGCGAGACAAAATTGAAGCTGGCCACCACACTGGGTGAGTAACGTTTCATCAGGTATGAGAACACCATGAAACCCAGACCCGCGATGACCATCCCCTGGTAGAGGAGGCCGCCAACAGGTATCCAGCCGAGGTTCTCCCAGCGCACCGATTCGAACAGCACGCCACATGTTCCAAACGGTAACAAGCTGAAGACCATCATCCAGAACACCACGGGTATCTCACCGATAGTCCGCAGTGGCTTGACCATCAGAACCAGGCGCAAACCAAGTAGCATAGACCCTGTCAGCACGACGAAGCCGCCCGCCCCGATGACACCCAGTCCGTCCGTACCTGTGCCACCCAAGAGGACCGCCACAGCACCGACAAAGGCGATCAGTAGACCGGCCGCTCTGCGCCCGTCCAGACGGTCCTGAGCAAGAAGAAAGTGCGCAAACAGCGCAACGAACAACGGGTTGGTCGACTGCAGTACAGCCGATACTGTACCGCTCGCCAGGCTGAAACCGATATTCATGATTCCGATCTGAATCGTGAACACCGTCGATACCAGCAACAGAACTGGCCAGTAAACTCGCTTTGGCCACAGTGGAATACCGCGGTACCCTGCCCATACCGCCACACAGACCGTTGCAATAGCAAATCGAATGAATGCACTCCACATAGGCGGGAACACTGCCAGGCCGAGCTTGACGGCTACCGGGTTGCCGCCCCACAACACATGGATGGCGATACTGATCAGGACAGCCTGAAGCGGCAGGCCGGCCGAAAGGTTAGCCTTCCTGTCAGTCAAGTTTCGAGCGGAATCTTTACACTCAAGGCAGAGTGACCCGGCCACCATCGACCACGAAGGTCTGGCCGCTGACAAAGGCGGCATCGTCGGACAACAGGAACAACGCCGCACTGGAGATATCCTCCGGCACCCCGAGCCGTTTGACGAAGGCCTCCTGCTCCATTCCGGCTAGAACATCCGGGTCCATGCTCTCGGTCATGTCGGTCTGGATCAGGCCCGGCGCGATGCCGTTGACCCGAACTTTGGGACCAAAAGCCCCGGCGCAGCTGCGCACGAACCCTATCACTGCGGCTTTCGAGGTGCTGTAAGCAATTATCCGCGGCCTCGAGCGCAACCCGGCGATCGACGAGATGCAAACGATGCTGCCGCGGCCCCGAGCGATCATACCGTCCTTGACCGCCATCACGGGCAGGAAGGTGCCCTCCACATTGACCCGCATCACCTGCCGGAAAGTCTCCAGGTCGAGATGCTCGTAACCGCCGGCTTCCATGATGCCGGCACTGGTGACCAGCATGTCGATGGGTCCAAGATCCGACTCGACGGCTGTGACCATCTTGCCAACCTCTGGCTCACTAGCGACATCAGCTCGGTATGTAGCGCCGTCACCGCCGCTGGCCCGCACCTGCTCGAGCGTCTGTTGCGCCGCGAATTCATTGGCTACCCAGTTGATCGCCACCTTCACGCCCCGCTTGCCCAAGGCCGCGGCGATCGCGCGGCCAATGCCTCGCGATCCGCCGGTCACCAGAGCCACTCGGCCCAGCGCCTGATCCGTCATCCTATCTCTCTCCTTATGCTAACGATAGCGGCGCATTCTAACCGAACCATTTCAGCCGAGCTTTTTTGCCCAGCCGGATTTCCTCTGGCTCTTAATGCCTAAATAGAACCCTGTCATCCCACACCAATCGACAGTAATGCATCTGCTTGATCCGGACAAATCAAGCGATTTATGCTCAGTGAAAAAACAAAACACAGCCGGGCGCACGCCCGTGCAGGCGAGAGACCAGAGACATTGGAAATACGGCCAAGGTGGCCGTTGGAATACATCGAGTTTACTCGCCCCAAACCTCGCGCAGAAACGATACCCAGTTCTCGCCCAGCACCTTGCGAATTCGAGTCTCGGACCAACCGCGGCGGACCATGGCGGCAGTCAAATTGGAAAACTCTGAAAGCCGCTGCAGACCGACCGGCTGCGGCGCAACATCCCAGTCTCGGACGATCAGTCTGCGGCCGTGGCCCTTGTCCAGGCTGAGCCAGTCAAAAAATGCAGCATCCTGACCCTGAGTAAAATCCGTGCCGATTCCAACCCGATCCTCGCCCACCAGATCAACCACATAATCAATTGCCGCAACACAATCATCGACGGTCGACTCAGCACCCCGAGGCAGGAATGAAGGGTAGGTGGTGACGCCAACAAAACCACCGTGCTCAATGATCAGTTTCAGCTGAGCATCGGTCTTGTTGCGGGGGTGATCGAGCAGCGCAGCCGGGCAACAGTGGCTGTACGCCACCGGCGCCTTTGAATAGCGGATCGCGTCTTCACTGGTCTTTGCACCCACGTGCGACAAGTCGACCACTACGCCGACTCGGTTCATCTCATCGATCAGACCGCGCCCATAATCGGAAAGGCCGCTGTCATGGCTTTCATAACAGCCGCTGCCGGCGAGATTCTGGGTATTGTAAGTCAACTGCATCACCCCTACCCCAAGCGACTTGAACACAGCAATAAGTTCCAACCTATCCTCTATGCCGCTGGTGTTCTGCCAGCCAAGGATGATGCCAACCCGGTTTTCGCGTTTGGCCTTTGCTATGTCGGTCGTCGTGTGTACTGGCAGCAGGATGTCTGCGTGCTCGCTAAACCATGACTTCCATTGAGCCACGTTGACTAGCGTGTCGTGTAACCCTTCCCAGACACTGCAGGTGCAGTTGGCCGCGGTGATGCCGCCACTGTGCATGTCTTCGAAGACCTCGCGACTCCACTTAGAGATCACGAGTCCGTCAACGACGATCGCATTCCGATGAATTTCTTCGGCATTCATGGCTAATAGCTCTCAGGTAATGCGGGGGTTTTTGAGCAGGCGCCCCGTCCGGGACCCAGTGCCAGCACCCTCCTGCCAGGCGATGGCGCCATTCACAATTACGCAGCCGATACCAGCCGCTGCGCGGGTCGGCTGCTCGAATGTTGCCAAATCTGCAATGCGGGACCGATCAAAGACAACTAGGTCGGCAAAAGCCCCCGCCTCGAGAACGCCGCGACCGGCAAGACCAAAGGTCCGGGCCGACAACCCGGTCATCTTGCGTACCGCCTCTTCGAGCGGGAACAGCTGGCGGTCCCTGCTGTAATGACCAAGAACACGGGGGAACGTCCCCCACAGTCGCGGATGGGGGTGCTTGTCGTGAGGGATACCGTCCGAACCGATCATGCCCATGCGATGGGCAAGGATTCTCTCGACGTCCTCTTCTTCCATACAAAAGTAGATACCGCCGCCCGGTTGCAGACGCGTCATGGCCTCGCCCAGGGAACAGCCCCATTCCGCAGCAATGTCCGCCAAATCACGACCACCCGCCTCAGGGACCGCAGCTGACCAGCTGACGATTATCCGCCGAGAAGGTTCTATCAACTCCTCCAGCAGCACAGTCGAGCCGGCGACATAGGGGTACACGTCGAAGCCGACGGGCTGTTCAGCGGCCGCGGCTTCGATGCGGGCCAAAGACTCGGCACTGCGACCCCACACCGCCTTGCTCTGGCACTTGTGGTGAGAGACCACCACCGGGCAGCCCGCCCGACGGGCCGTGTCGAAAGTCTCGTCGAGTGATTCGAACAGTAGATCGCCCTCGTTTCGCATGTGGGTAGCATAGACCCCCTGAAAAGCAGGCAACTCTCGGGCTAGCGCTTCAACCTCTGACGCCGGGGCCGCCTTGTTGGGGGGGTAGAAAAGTCCAGTAGAAAATCCGCCGGCACCGGCAGCAAGGCTCTCACGAAGTAGAGCGCGCATCTGCTCGATCTCGGCCTGGGTTGCCGGCCGGTCTAGCCGATCCATGACCCCGCAGCGCAGGGTCGAATGCCCGATCAACGGCAGTGCATTGATCGCTGCCGGCCGGCGGGCGAGCTCTGTCGAATAGGAATGGAATGTTGAAAAGTGTGCACCATTTTTTCCGTCCGGAAACACCAAGTCCAGCGGCGGCGGCGGTGCTCGGTCGCTGAGCCAAGGTGAAAGGCTAACACCACAGTTGCCAACCACCACAGTGGTCACACCTTGGCTCAGCTTTGGAGTGACTTCGGGATTAACCAGCAGCAGACGATCGTCGTGCGTGTGGACATCGATGAACCCTGGTGTGATCACCTTGCCTCTTGCATCGATCACTGCCTCGGCTTTTCCCACAGTAAGGTCACCGACCGCGATTATACGATCGCCCTGTAGCGCAACATCGGCTGTTATCGCAGGACATCCCGTCCCGTCGATCACCTGCCCACCCGTGATCAGCAGGTCGCACTGGTTCAGTGTTTCATTCATATCTTGTCCGTTGGTGATTACGTCGTCTTTTACAACAGCCTCAGCCGCGTAATACAGTCCAACGGTGCGGTCTCGGCCAGGTACAGGTTTCCGGCGTTGTCCCCGCCCACTCCGTGTGCGCCGAAGCGGACTGGCCGACAGCGTCCGATCAGGGTGCCGTCCGGCGACAGCATGGAAAGCCTTGGAATCTGATCAGTCACAAAGACATTACCAGCCGGGTCTGCGTATATGTCCATCGGATGAAAAAAATCCGTCCAGGCCTCGATGAATCGGCCTTCCAGATCGAACAACTGTACGCGGTTATTCTCCCGGTCCGCGACCAGCACTCGCTCGGCCGAGTCGACCCAAACCGCATGTGGTGTGGTGAACTCCCCCGGACCCCCTCCAGGCCGACCCCAGGAAAACCGGAACGTTCCGTCGGCCGCAAAACAGTGCACTCGCGAATTGCCATAACCATCCGAGACGTAGTAATCGCCGTTCGGTGCCTGGGCGATATCAGTCGGGTGGTTGAAAGGGTCATTGAACTGCGGTCGGTGCCTTTGACCCAGGCGGAAGCGCACCGCGCCTGAGGTCTCACAGGCCAGAATCTGGTGTGCATCACGGTCAACCAACAGAACGAGATCATCGCGGTTGATGAAAATGCCGTGGGCATCAGAGAACTCACCCTCGCCCCAACTGTCGACCAGCGTTCCGTCTGGATCAAACACCAGCACCGGGGGATTGGAGCGCTGAAAGACGTAGACTCGGTCCCGCGAATCGACCGCCAACTGACTGACCGGGCCGAATGTCTGTCCGTCGGGCAATGTCCCCCAGGGGCACTCGACGGCATAGGTTTGACCCCCCAGGGTCACGACAATATCATCACGCATGATTGTTAATCGTTAGCCTGTTCAGCGGGTTGTTAGATTAAATAGTCACTGGGACTTTTCTATCTGAATTGGGGGGAAACCTGCCCATTCAAGTTACACCTGGGCCTGTCCAGGTAGCATAGTCCGGCCTGTAATTCACCATCTACCGATCATAAAGCATAAACGCAGAATAAAATCCATATTTTCGATTGTCTTTGAGCTGCCCACGTCATTTACAGGCACATAAAAAGGCCACCACCCCTCTACAAGGGATGGTGGCCCGGATACAACCAAATTTCCGACCTGTTACCAATAACGATTTGGCCTCAGGTCAGGACTGCCCTATTTCTCGATGTTCCAGAAAAAAGGTACCGGTGATATCAGCACACCCTTGAGGGATGAGCGATAGGCCGTTGGTTGAAACCATTGGCCATAGTTGACGTACGGTACGACTTCGTAGGCTCTTTTCTGCAACGCTATTCCGATCTCGACTTGCTTCGCGGGATCACTTTCACGACTGAACTGATCACGCAAATCTTCCAGCATCTTGTCGCATGGCCAACCAAACCAGGCCTCTTCCACGCAACCACCGGAGATACCGATATTAGCAATTGGCGAGGCCACATCAGCGCCAGTGCTATAGGTGTGGAAGATGTTCCAGCCCCCGTCAGCGATGCTCTTGGTCTCGGCTCGCCGGGAGGTCAGAGTACTCCAGTCCATCGCCTGCACTTCGACCTTGGCACCGATCTTACGCAGCATCTGCGCGGTCACCAGTGAGGCACCGTGCAGAACCGGGATGTCGGTCGGATCCATCAGGATCAGCGTCTCACCGTTGTAGCCGCCTTCCTTGAGCAAGCGACGGGCCTCGTCCAGGTCCTGATTCATCAGGGGCCCGGAACCAATGTCCGTATCCAGAGGCGTATCACACATGAAGTACGCAGCACAGGTCCGCCAGAACTTCTGATCGCCGATAATCGCCTGCAGGTAGTCCTCCTGCTTGACCATATGCAGCAAGGCCTGGCGTGCCTTTGCATTATCAAACGGGGGATTTAGATGGTTTGGCCGCAACCAGCCTTGGGTCCCCAGGGGATCGATCACCTTGATGGTGATATCGGGGTTGCCTTCCATTCCCGCCACCAGGTCGGGAGACGGGGTCTCCCAGAAGTCGATCTCACCAGCAATCAGGGCGTTCATGGTAGTCGCCGGATCAGGGATATACAGCCACTCGACCGTGTCGAAGTGGACGACCTTACCGCCGGCGGCGTAACTGGCGGGTTCAGAGCGCGGCTTGTAGTTGGTGTTCTTCCGGTAGGTAACTTTGACGCCCGGTATATAGCCATCTTTGTCGAACACAAAGGGTCCTGAACCGATAACCTCTGGCACTGCCTCGAATGCATCGGTTTTGGCCAGTCGTTCGGGCATCATGAACGGTACGTTGGACGAGATCTTACCGAGTGAATCGAGCACCAGACCATAAGGCTCGTTGAGCTTGAGAGTGAAGGTCTTGTCGTTGTTGGCCGTCCAGGACTCGGTGAACTTGGCCAGTTTCTGCCCCATGCCGTCGCGCTTGCTCCAGCGCTGAATACTGGCGATACAGTCTGCCGATGTCACGGGCGCTCCGTCATGCCAGGCCAGGCCCTCACGCAAGGTGAATGTATAGGTCAAACTATCGTCGCTGACCTTCCAGCCTTCGAGCATCTGCGGCTGGGGTATTAAGTTAGAATCCATCGCGATCAGGGTGTCGTACACCATGTAGCCATGGTTTCGTGTGATGTAGGCCGTGGTCCAAATCGGGTCTAGGTTCTTGAGATCCGCATGCGGCGCAACACGGAGCACTTTCTCCGCTATTGCCGGTCCAACACTGAGACCGAGAACCATACTCGCAAAGACCGAGCAGACACCAACTTTCAGAATATTCCTAACATTTTTTCTCAACATGTTTTGCCTCCTTCAAGTATTTCGGTTGTGGAAACAGACATGGATCATCGAAGTAACAACTTAATTCCCCAAAGTCGATCACCCACCTGGTGCAGCATACCCCTGACTCAGATATATTACAAATTCCAGGTCACTCATAAGCACGCCTGGTGAAACCAACAATACACGAGGATCATTATGAAACTGCTCCGCTACGGCTCTGCAGGTAAGGAGAAACCCGGCCTGCTCGATCAGGATGGTAGCATTCGGGACCTGTCGTCCGTCATTAACGATATCGATGGTGAGACACTTTCACCTCGATCCATTGAACAGTTGTCCGGGATCGAACCAGAATCGCTGCCGACCGTGACAGGTGAACCACGACTTGGCACTTGCGTCGGTAACATCGGTAAACTTGTGTGTATCGGTCTGAACTACTCAGATCATGCAAAAGAATCCGGTATGGCGATACCGACGGAGCCGATTGTATTTATGAAAGCGATCAGTGCAATTTCGGGACCCAATGACAACATCGAGCTGATCCGAGAGTCTGAAAAAACAGACTGGGAGGTTGAATTGGGAATAGTGATCGGCTCACACACCAAATACGTGACTGAAGAAGATGCGTTGGATCATGTCGCGGGTTATTGCGTGGTTAATGATATCTCAGAGCGACACTGGCAACTCGAACGCCAGGGCAACTGGACCAAAGGAAAATCAGGTGATACCTACGGCCCCGTTGGACCCTGGATGGTGACGCGAGACGAGGTATCTGACCCTCAGGCACTAGACTTGTGGCTCGATGTGAATGGGCAGAGAATGCAGGACGGAAATACAGAGACGATGATTTTTTCTGTAAAGACCATCGTTTCCTATCTCAGTCAATGCATGAGTCTGCAACCCGGTGATGTGATCGCTACCGGCACACCGCCTGGCGTTGGCCAGTCGATGAGCCCACCGGTTTTTCTTAAAGCCGGTGATAAGGTCCAGACTTGCGTAGCCGGATTAGGCGTCCAAAACCAAACTGTAGTTGAAGCTTAGGCCATTCTGGCTTCTATCCCACATCTATCCGAGATGCCGTAGATATGACTAAGATCGCTTCAAAGTTTGCTTCCGAGCTTGTCGCTGCATTAGCCGATGCAGAGGCACCCACTAACCAACCAAGCGATAACGTCAAAGACAATATTGATCGTTTCCGACACGCCTTAGAGATCGTGGGTGATGCCGACGATACCCAGGAAACCCGATCTACTCTGCCGAAAGATGCAGCGGATTGGTTAAATGAAGCACTCGGCGAACTAAATGGAACCCGGTCGTTCAATGATGCTGTTGTGATGGCTGCCAAAGCTGCCAGTTGGTATCAAATCTACAACGATGATAAGACTTCAGACAGCAAGGAAAGCAGCCCGATGCGGGATCTGGCTTCAGGCATGTATGCAGCACGATTGATTGGCCCCCATCGGGGACTAGTTCAATCTGATCAGGTTTTGGCCGGGTTATTTCTGCTTCGGAAAGAACTGCATTATCCGCTTCACCAGCACCAGAGTACTGAGATCTATTTTGCGGCATCTGGGAGTGTCCAGATTCAGCATGGCATCAATGGCAAGCCCGAAACTCTTTTGCCAGGGCAGGTTTCACTGACGCCATCAAATCGGCTTCATGCCCTTACCATGGATGACCGACCTGTCCTTATATTGTGGGTGTGGTTGGGCGAATTCGGAGGGCGCAACTGGTGGTGGCACCGACAGGACAACGGGGGCTGGCGGCGTGATGCCTGGGAAAGAAGCAGCGATGCCAGCTGGGTTAAGACCGCGAGTGAGCAAGTACCTGATTCCGAGATAATCGCTCTCCAACCGAATAACAATCAATCCTGACAGCGCTTAGGGATTTACCAAGAAAGGAGATAGACCCATGGCACAACAGCATTTTTTCGTGAGCGGCGCAATGGGCTGCATCGGTGCCTGGGTCGTCCGCAATCTTGTCCAGGAAAACTCATCGGTAACCGTGTTTGACCTCAGTACCGATCGCCACCGCCTAGAATTAATTATGACGACTGATGAGCTAGCACGTGTTACCTTTATCCAGGGTGATCTCACACAGACCAATACGGTCCGGGATGCACTAACCGACTCCGAAGCAACCCATATTATTCACCTGGGTGCCCTACAGGTCCCCTTCTGCAAAGCTGATCCACCAGTGGGCGCGGCGGTGAACGTTTTAGGCACAGTTAACATGTTCGAAGCCGCTAAGGCTGCAGGGATAGGACAACTGGTCTATGCCAGCAGCGTCGGTGTCTATGGCACCAAAGACATGTACACGGAGAGCCTGGTCCAACACGACACACCGCTTTACCCACTCAATCACTATGGTGTTTACAAGCAAGCCAATGAAGGCTCAGCCCGGGTGTATTGGCGCGATGACCACATTGCCAGCATTGGGTTTCGACCCTATACGGTCTATGGGCCCGGCCGCGACCAGGGAATGACCTCTACCCCAACCCAAGCAATGCTCGCTGCCGCCCGCGGAGAGGCCTATCACATCAGCTTTGGAGGCTCTAACGGCTTTCAGTTTGTCGACGATATCGCTAAGTTGTTTATTCAGGCGGCCAGGCACGCTATTGAAGGTTCAGACGTGTTCAATATTCGTGGCGCGGTTGCACACATGTCAGAGGTCGTTGCAGCCATACACGCCGTGTTGCCGGATGCTGAAGTCAGCCATGAGTCCGACGGACTGCCCTTCCCGGACGGGCAGGTCGACACCGAACTTCGACAAACCCTCGGCGAGATTCCCGATACACCGCTTACAGTCGGTGTTGAAAAAACCATTCGACATTTCCAGGCTGCCCTCCAAGACGGTCGTCTACCGCGGTCAACTTAAGATTCAGTCCCCTGATACTCAGTATCAGAGATAGTCTTCGATGTAGTAACTAACGATCTCCTCGAGGGCGTCTTCTTTTGTGAAACCAAGAGAAGTTGCCAGAGAGTGCTCGCATTCCTGGGGCCAACCTGCACAAATCTGTTCTATAAAAGGGTCGGGGTTAACTGTGATCTGGCCCAGACTACGATGAACTGCCGCGGCGTGGAGCGCATCGATCATGTCCTGAACTGAAACGGTATGGCTCGGCAGGCTCACCGCCCGGTCATCCATGAGCCGATCTTTTTCCAGCTCGTGCAGACGGATGATGTTGTCCACGATGGCGCGGTAACCTAGAAGTGGCATGACGGTATCAACAGACACTGGTAATTCAAAGTCCACTCCATTGAGCGGCTCGCGAAATACGCCGCTGACAAAACTAGATGCCGCCTGATTAGGTTTTCCGGGTCTTATGATCACGGTCGGAAGACGCGCTGACCGGCCGTCAATAAAACCTTTACGGGTGTAATCATTGATCATCAGTTCACCCATGGTCTTGGTTATTCCGTAGGTTGTCTGAGGCGTCTGCTTGACGTCATCCCCTACGATGCTGGGCATCCTGGATCCACCGAATACTGCCATTGAACTGGCGAATACCATTCGGGCCTGACTGTCCCGAGCCCTCAAGGCTTCCAGCACATGACGCCCACCATCCAGATTCACCCGCATGGCTAGATCGAAATCCTTCTCACCCCCCCCACTGACGACTGATGCCAGGTGGAAGACCGAAATATCATCTCTGTCGATGAGTTTCCTTACGGTCTGTCCATCGGATATATCTCCAGCAACGATTGTGACCTTAGTATCGCCCTCGCGTTCCTCAAAAAGACCCGGTATCTCGACTGAATCAAACAACACCAGTTCGTCAATGGGCTCCTCCTGTCCCGACACCCCGGTAAGCCGACCCCGCTCACACAGAGCGCGCCCGAGACGTGCACCAATAAATCCCATCCCGCCAGTAATCACCACTTTCATTGGTTGTCCTTTTGTATCCCCGATACAAAACTAGGTGTAATAGCCTGTAAATCAGCCCGCAGCGTTCAGCAACGGCGGACGCCGACTGTGCCAGTCAGTATCGTTCTGATAAGAATGACCGATCTGAAACAACAGCGTCTCTTCCCACGGTCGTCCGTTGAGCAACATGCCGATGGGCATCCCAGCCGAGGTAAATCCACACGGCACCGACAGCCCCGGTAGCCCCGCCCATGAAAATAGGTAAGTAAATCGAGTCAAATGGTGTGTTGTGGACAACATGTCGCTACTTTCTTCAACCAACGGGGCAGTAATCGGCGTGGTCGGCGTCAGTATCACGTCTACCTGCTCCAGAGTTCGATCAACGGTCCGGTTCCACCGCTCCCTCGCGCGCAGGGCTGCAGCATAGTCACACCCGGCAATATCCCGGCCCAGCAGTATACGGTCCAGCACATCGCGGCCGAATTTCTCCGGGGCGCTTTCGACACGCTCTCGGTGATATTCATAAGCGTCGGCCCAGACCATCGGCATCACGGACTGCTGGGCATACTCCGCACCTTCGAGTTCAATCTCGACAATATCCGCTCCCAGTGCAGCCAATCGCTGCGCACTGGCTTCGACGGCACTGCCCACACCTTCCTCCAGATCCTCCAAAAAGAATTTCTGGGGCAGTCCGATCCGGATCCCCTTGATACCATTGTCAAGACTACCGAGAAAATCCGGTTGCTCTCTGCGAACCGAATAGAGATCATCGTCGTCGTATCCCGCCATTACCGCGAACATGCGGGCGACAATCTCGACGGACTCTCCCAGAGGGCCGACCGTATCGATCGCCGGACAGATCCGCGTAAAACTACCCGTCATCGGTATCGATCCCATAGATGGCCGGAGACCACTGACACCATTTATGGCGGCTGGTGTTCGCACTGAACCGCCTGTATCTGACCCCACTGCGCCAACACACATCTGTGCGGCCACAGAAGCACCCGCCCCACCGCTGGAGCCACTGGGTATTCGGTCCAGGTCCCAAGGGTTTCGGGTTGAACCATAATGAGGGTTCTGAGTCGTCGACCCATAAGCAAATTCATGCAGATTGGTCTTACCGAGAATCACGGCTCCGGCTTGTCGGAGTCTCTGAACGACCAGTGCATCGATTTCGGGAACATAGTCGGCGAAAAAGGTCGAACCGTTGGTACAAGGTGTCCCGGCGACGTCAATACAGTCTTTTACCGATATCGGCACACCCGCTAGTAGACCGCTGACTGCGCCTTGCTCACGCGCTCGATCTATCGATTCCGCCTCGCGTAGCGCACTCTCGGCGAGCACAGAAATGAAAGCGTTTACGACGGAGTCAAACCGCTCAATGTTGTTAAGACAACGCCGCGTTTCCTCGATTGCACTCTGACCTGTCATGGTGAATCTCCAGCTCTGTTCGATCACGCAACAGCCTTCGCGTGCCCTACCTGATCAACCGACGTCTTGCTGCCCCAAAACCTGATTGTGACTGCTAAACCGCCACTTCAGCAAGCACGCACTGATGTCACTCACCGTCGCACAGTTTAGCCACGAAACATACCATATGACGCTCGGCCGGCGTGGCTGTTATCCTGTACTGTAAGCTCCCCGACTGTCTCAACCGAACATCGACTGCGACATTGACTCCTTCGACCTATGAACCGACCAAGTGGAGAACGTGATGCCTAGAGCTAACCTGAAACGATTATTCGCCAATGACAAACTCAAAGCCGGACACGCCTTATTTGAGTTTTCAACACCCGGCATCGGCCAGATTTTGGGTGGAACAGGTATCGATTTTGTCTTTGTCGATATGGAACACTCAGGTTTTGGAATATCCGAACTCAAACAACTCGTCACCAGTTTGAGAGCCGGCAACCTTCCTGCCCTGGTACGCCCGCCGTCGAAAAACTATCACCATATCGCTCGAGCGCTCGATGCGGGTGCTGATGGACTACTACTGCCTATGGTGGCCTCGGCTGACGAAGCCCGTGAAATCGTCCAGCACGCCAACTACCCTCCACGCGGGCACCGGGGCATCGCCCTGGGGATTGCGCACGATGGCTACCGCGCTGTGTCACCCGATGTTGCCTTACGATCAGCCAATCGAAGAATTGGTATAGCCACATTGATCGAAACTGTTGAAGGCGTGCGGAACGTCGATGAAATCGCCGCGGTCGATGGGGTGGACTGTATCTGGCTGGGACACTTTGATCTCAGTGCGTCTCTGGGTATCCCAGGGGACTTCGACCACCCGGAATTTCTTCGCGCCGAGCGCCGAATTCGACAGGCAGCACACAAACACGGCAAGGCACTGGGGTTTCTTGTAGTTTCAGCCGAACAAGGCATTGATCGATTTCGAAAAGGATATGATGTCATCTGTTACCAGATGGACACACTCCTCTACCCACAGACTTTGGCAAGCGGAATCGAACAAATTCGCAAGGGGTGCAAAACCGGCAGACCGAAGCAAAAGTCATGAAAAATCAAGATCAATTTCGGGTAGCTCTGTCTGGGGCATTTCAAAACAATGATGGCACGCCCGTATTCCCGATGTTCGACCTGTCACCGCTATCGGATGACCCTGAAGTTCAATTCGAATACGTCGCCGGCATTGATGGTCGGATGAGTGCCGAATCACTGGAGGGTTTCGATGCACTGGTACTGCTGCTGGAGAAATTTGATGCCAACAGCATCCCTGCGAACAACCGCCTGACACTGATTGCACGGTTTGGCGTGGGTTTTGATACGGTGGATGTAGAAGCTTGCAAAATCAAGGGAATCGCGGTCGGAATCACACCTAACGGCGTCAGACGACCAGTCGCAGCATCAGTACTGACCTACATCCTCGCTCTATCCGGGAAACTGATGATCAAAGACGCTCTGGTACGAGGTGGACCATCAACGTTTGCTGAAAGAGCTCAGCACATGGGGACAGGGCTGGTGGGTAAGACGCTGGGCTCAATCGGGCTTGGCAACATTGGTGTGGAGGTATTTCGACTCTGTGCGCCGCTCGGTATGAACTTCATCGCTCACGACCCCTATATCGATTCGACTGTCGCCCAGTCCGTCAACGTTGAACTCAAAGACCTGGAGAGCGTATTCCGTGAGAGTGATTTTTTGACCCTTAACGTACCGCTAAGCGAAGAGACCCTCCACCTGGCGAACGCTGCCAGGCTTACATTGATGAAACCTACTGCGTACCTGATCAATACATCACGTGGGCCCGTTGTCGACCAAACCGCCCTCGTAACGGCGTTGACACAAGGCGTAATTGCCGGCGCCGGGTTGGACGTATTTGATCCAGAGCCACCACAGGCCGACGACCCGCTATTACAGCTCGATAATGTGATCCTCACTCCGCATGCTCTGTGCTGGACGGACCAGTGCTTTGCCGGCATAGGAGCGCAGGATCTAGAGCATGTATTTGCCGTAAAAAACGGACAGGTCCCGCAGGCACTTGCTGACCCTACGGTCGCTGATGAACCGGCCTTCCACCTGAAGCTGAAACACTACCGAAATTGCTTCGCTTCTCAGTCGACGTAACGGGTCTTATCTGAATCGAGCAACTCCTGAACCCAGTCTGAGGCAGTAGCTCCACCGTGGACTTTCTTCTCGTATTCAGCCTCTAGCTGAGTAACGACTGCAATTGAGGCAATCACTGCATCGACGGTCGATCGTGATACGACGACGACACCATCACGGTCTCCCACCAAAATGTCACCCGACTCGATGGGTACACCTTTGATAGCTACCGGCAAGCCGACCGAGCCTGGACCTAGGGAATAAGGTGAGTTGGGAGATACACCTGCACAAAATACCGGAATACCCGCCGCCAGTATGCCCTCTGCGTCCCGAACCAGCCCATCGGTAACAATGGCGCGGATCCCTTTATTTTTTGCCATGATGGCGACGTTGTCACCGATCACAGCTGCGTCGTCGTAACCATTTGTTTCAATCAACACCACGTCACCAGGCTGTGCCAGCGCAATGCCCGGCTGAACAGCCAGCATGTCCCTGGGTTCAACATGCACAGTAATTACAGAACCGGCAAACGCCATGTCGGTCGCGAGCGGCTTAATTCGGTAGTCCAGGGCTCCGGTACCATTCTGGGCATCGACCACAAATCCGGTCGAAATCCCTTGAAACACCCCGATCTGGTCATTGGTCGGTCGATCGAAGTGTTTCCTGACCGTAAGAATGACAGGTTCACCAATCATGTGTTCATATCCTCGGTGTTCTGATGGGTTTCGACGCTCAACCGCCCGAAGAATTCCAGGCAGCCGCGTTTAGCCCGTGGTCAGAGATGCTCGATCGTAACAATTCGGAATTTTAATATATATTATCCTGTGAATAGATGAGAACCAAGGATGTGAGACCTATGAGCCAAACTGTAACCCGGACAATTCGACTGAGCCCAGCTGACAATGTTGTGGTTGCCCGCGCCGCACTGCGTGCGGACACCCGCGTCGAGGAAGAAGCGCTGACAACGCTTGATCCGATAGATCCTGGACACAAAGTGGCGACCCAGGCCATCTCGAAAGGTGACACGATAAGAAAGTACGACCAGATCATCGGCATAGCCGAAACCGATATCTTGCCGGGCCAGCATGTTCACACCCACAACTTGCGCATGGATAATTTCGACCGCGACTACCGGTTCAGTGAGTCGGTGAGAAGTCTCGACTTCGTGGCACCCGAACAGGCGGCGACTTTTGAGGGCATTGTTCGTTCTGACGGCCGCGTCGGAACCCGCAACTACATTGGCGTTCTGACCAGTGTCAATTGTTCTGCAAGTGTTGCTCGACATGTCACCAAACGGTTTCAAGAAGACGTGATGGCTGAGTTTCCTAATGTCGATGGGGTCATCGCGCTAACACATGATCATGGCTGTGGCGGCTGTGCCGGTATCGGCCTGAACTATATACAGAGGACACTTTCCGGTTACTCCCGACACCCCAATTTTTATGCCGTGGTGATTATTGGCCTGGGCTGCGAGGCCAATCAGATCGGGGCCATGATGGAAGCTGAAAAGCTCAATCCCAGCGATAAACTCCACGCCTTTACGATCCAGGATTCAGGTGGCAGCGCTGCGGCGGCCGAGCGTGGCGAGGGCCTGATCCGTGAACTGCTCAGTGATGCGAACCAGATCGAACGGGTGACACGACCGGTCAGCGATCTGATTCTGGCACTGGAATGTGGCGGCTCAGACGGCTACTCGGGCATCTCTGCAAATCCGGCACTCGGCGCAGCAGCCGACCTCCTGGTCTTGAATGGGGGGACGGCCTGTCTGGGTGAAACGCCAGAAGTCTATGGTGCCGAACACCTGCTCACGCAGCGGGCAGTCAGCCCCGAAGTCGGCCAGAAACTGGTGGACCGGATCCGTTGGTGGGAAGACTACACCCAGGCCAATCATGCCGAAATGAACAACAATCCTGCACCTGGCAATAAAGCAGGCGGTCTGACCACGATTCTGGAGAAATCCCTTGGCGCCGTGGCCAAAGGCGGCACGACTAATCTGGTTGACGTCTACGAGTATGCGCAACCGATTACCAAAAAAGGTTTTGTCTTTATGGATACACCAGGTTACGACCCCGCTTCGATCACCGGCATGGTGGCGGGTGGCGCCAACATCACCTGCTTCACAACCGGTCGCGGCTCGGTGTTCGGGGGCAAACCTGTGCCAAGCCTGAAACTTGCCACCAACACGCCGATGTATCTGCGGATGGAAAGTGACATGGACATCAACTGCGGTGACATCGTCGACGGTACGTCGAGCGTTGAGAAAAAGGGGCAGGAAATCTTTGAGAGGATCATCTCCTGCGCATCCGGTGAACGGTCAAAATCCGAAATCATGGGCATGGGCGAAGAAGAATTTGTTCCCTGGATGGTCGGTGCCATACTGTAATTCATGCTTAATCGCCCTACTCTTCTGACTTAGGTCGACTGTCCTACACTGCGCTAAACGGAAAGATCTATGCTCAGTACTACTCAGCTTGATCACTATCACACGCAAGGTTTTGTAATTCCTGATTTCCGCCTCGACAAAGAAACGCTTGATACTATCAAAGGACATCATGAGCGTCTGATCACCCGATTACCCGAATTTCGAGACTACTGTCCCAGCGTGCTGGCCTACGATCTGGCCTTCCTGAACTACGCTCGCATTCCGGAGATCCTGGAAATGGTGGAGCAGGTACTAGGTGGTCATTTTGCACTCTGGAATTCCAGCTTTTTTGCTAAACCTGCCGTCAACGGTAGGGCAACCCCCTGGCACCAAGATGGCGAGTACTGGCCCATACGACCTGTGGCCACTTGCACAGTCTGGATTGCGATTGATGATGCGAACACGGAAAACGGCTGCCTGAAACTCATCCCCGGTTCTCATAAGAAAGAACAGCTGCTTGCACATAAAACTAATCCAGACCCAAATCTGACCCTCAACCAGGAACTGCTGTCCTCAGATTTCGATGAATCCCAGGCCGTAGACCTGATTCTGGAGGCGGGACAAATGTCACTGCACGATGTTCGAATAGTGCACGGCTCAGAAGAGAACACGTCTTCGAATTCACGACGTGGTATGACACTACGCTACATGCCACTGACTTCTGTCTTTGACCGAAGACTCGCAGTGACACAATCGAAAAGTATGGGGTTTAAGGCTCACGAGGAACGAACACTTTTCCTTATGCGAGGAACTGATCAGACCGGAGAAAACGATTTTCGCCTGCGCTGGTAACAACGCTATCAGTCAACAGAACGACATTAAAGGACAATAATAATGACTAAAATCAATCTCTGCGGCGTCATTCCACCGGTGACCACTCCTTTCGACGCGCACGGAGAAATCGAGTACACCTCGGTTAAAGCACAGGTTGATTGGCTGGTTGACTGCGGCGTGAGCGGGATCGCGGCTGGCGGCAGTACGGGCGAAGGTCATACCCTCGAGGCTGACGAATTTAGGACCCTCATTAATGTCGCGTTCGAAGCTGCTGACGGGCGTATCGACGTGATTGCCGGAATTATCACTGATTCGACGCGGGAATCTGTGCGGCGTGGCCAGATGATCCAGGATTCAGGCGTCGCCGCATTGCAGGTCACGCCGGTGCACTACGTATTCAAGCCAGGCGACGATGACACCGTCGAGCATTTCAGAACGCTGAGCAGCGAAACGGGAATGCCGATCATTATCTATAACGTCATCCCGTGGAATTACCTTTCACCCGAACTGCTGTGCAGGGTCATGCGTGAGGTTCCGGGCGTCATTGGCGTAAAACAAAGCGCTGGCGATATGAAGCTTTTTGCTGATCTCATGATTTCAGCCGACCCGGACGACTTGATTTTTAGTGCGGTAGACGGCCTGCTGTATGCCAGTTACTGCTTGGGTGCCCGGGGATCTATTGCAGCTATTCTTTCCGCGGCGCCTCGCCCAAGCGTCCAGCTCTGGAACGCAGTCAAAGCCGGAGACCATGCAACAGCACTGGACCTGCACGAAAAGTTGCTGGCCTTGTGGAATGCAATCGTTGGTGACAATCTACCGGCAACAACCAAGTATTCACAGATTCTTCAGGGTATTCCCGCAGGGCTACCTCGTCAGCCAATGTCTATGCCTGGAGAACCCCAGCAAGCTCTCATTCGCAACGCACTGATGGGTCTTAGTCTGATCTAAGGCACAACTCAAACAGAGATTTCGTCTCGGTTGGCCTTCGGGTCAAGCCGGTGCGGTATTTTGATATGAATCAAAATACTACCCTCAAACGGAGCCTTACTCGCAAGTTACGTTCGTGAACAGCTATCGCAACCAACAGTTCTTAATCGTCGGCACAGGCTTTCTGGTCCAGGCTGTTTATGTGGGACTGTTGTTTATGTTCGGGATATTGTTTCTTGAATTCGAGGAAACCTTCGGTTGGTCCCGCGCGGTAATTTCTGGCGCGTTCTCCGCATTCCTCCTTGCGACCGGAATTATCGGCATAGCTATGGGGAAACTGAACGATCTTTTCGGCCCTCGACGGATAATGATTGCTGGCGCGCTGATTCATGGCGCCGGCTACGCACTGATGTCCCTCATCCAGGCGCCCTGGCAGCTCTATTTCTTTTACGGTGTGCTCGTAGCGGTTGGATTCAGCACACACGACATTTTGACGTTGTCGACTATTGCCCGCTGGTTCACAGCCAAAAGAAGCCTGATGTCCGGAATTGTCAAAGCCGGGGCCGGTGCGGGAACGTTCGTGGTTCCTATACTACTGACCGCCCTGCTTGCAGTCTGGGACTGGCGCATCGCTTGCCTTGTTGTTGGCGCAGCTTCTACTTTGATTTTGACCTTTCTCGCACAGTTTTTGACACGTAACCCACCATCGACACCAGTGGAATCAGACGAAGTCTCGACACCAGTACCTCAAACTGAAATTGGACTGACGCTCAAGCTAGCGATTACTACACGCAATTTCTGGATTCTGTGCGTCGGGCAGTTTTTGATCTTTTCCTGCTTGATGGTCGTGATGATTCATGTGGCTCCCCACGCCCGAGACCTTGGGTTTGAAACAACCCAGGCAGCAAAAGTACTCTCAACCATCGGCGCCGGAAGTATTCTCGGCCGAATCATTCTGGGTGGAACCGCTGATCGATTGGGAGGGAAGCGCGCGCTGATCATCGCCTACGTCATTCTTTGCGCGAGCCTGATCTGGCTGCTGTTTATCCGCGAACCGTCGATTCTGTTTTTGTTTGCCCCGGTATATGGATTTACTCATGGTGCATTCTTCACACTCATATCTCCCACGGTGGCAGAGCTTTTCGGCACCCGGTCGCATGGCGTGATTTTCGCCATCGTCTTGTTTCATGGGACGATTGGTGGCGCTTTGAGCCCATTGATTGCAGGTTATGTTTTCGACACGGTGGGCTCTTACCAGCCAGTTTTTGCTTGCCTGGCCGGGCTTGCGGTTGCAGGCCTCGTACTGGTCCAGTTTCTGCAGTCGAACAGCCCGGCTGAAATTGAGGTAACCTGAGAAATCTACAAAGCTAGGTCAGGCTGCGCGATGTCCCAGAAAAGAACATTCCGAGTCGGTACCGGCGCCGGATTTTCATCCGACCGACTGGATCCGGCCATTGATCTGGTGAAGCGGGGCCAGCTGGACACGATCATATTTGAATG
Organism: Gammaproteobacteria bacterium; assembly: GCA_022450155.1. Taxonomy (NCBI): domain Bacteria; kingdom Pseudomonadati; phylum Pseudomonadota; class Gammaproteobacteria; species Gammaproteobacteria bacterium. Next base: position 34,964 of record JAKUQR010000001.1, read on the forward strand.
CGTGGGTGAAAGAACCCTGGCATTCGGGCATCGCGACCGTGCGGCTGATCCTGGCCTCGGCTACAACGCCTTACTTGAAACCCGGCTCCGAGCCCTCCTCCCCCTGTGCCAGGCACACGGCACCCGACTGATCACCAACATGGGTGTCGCCAATCCGGACGCTGCGGCACAACTGGCTGTCAGAATCGCACAGGAGCTGGGGCTAAATGGACTTCGCATAGCTGCGGTGACCGGCGACGATGTACGTACACTGATTCACGACGAAAGCCCGTTGCACGAACCATCGTGTACAGTCGCCGAAACCGGTCGGTCGATTCTTGGGGCAAATGCCTACCTCGGCGCTGACGCGATTATTCCAGCATTGGAAGAAGATGCGCACGTCGTCATCACTGGTCGAGTGGCTGACCCATCGTTGTTTCTGGCGCCTATCCAGCATCATTTTAACTGGGCAGCAAACGACTGGACTCGGCTCGGCGCTGGCACCCTGGTTGGACATTTAATGGAATGTGCAGCCCAGGTCAGCGGCGGCTATTTTGCCGACCCAGGATATAAATCAGTCCCTAATCTGGCTTATGTGGGCTTCCCAATTGCAGAAGTCTGCGCCGACGGCAGCGCTGTAATCACCAAGTTGACAGACACGGGCGGGCTGGTCAGTACCCAGACTGTCAAGGAACAGATGCTGTACGAGGTACACAACCCAACGGCCTACCTGACCCCTGATGTCACAGCTGATTTCTCCACAGTTAATGTTTCTGAAGTGAGTGCCGATCGCGTGCAGGTTTCTAACGCCAGTGGCACAGCTCGGCCGGATCAACTGAAGGTTACCGTAGCCTTCGACGGCGGCTATCTGGCTGAAGCAGAAGTCTCATACGCTGGTCCAGGCGCTGCAGAACGCGCCACGTTGGCTGCCGATATCGTCAGAGACCGCATCAGAAAAGTCCACGACGTTCATTTACCCTGTCGTACAGATCTGGTCGGACTGAACGCGATCCACGAGCTCAAACCCAGTAAGGATTTGGATATCCGAGATGTCCGCCTGCGTGCTGCATTGCGCTGCAACGATCGTAAAGCTGCTGAGGCACTGCTGTGGGAAGTCGAAGCGCTGCTGTGCTGTGGGCCAGCCGGAGGCGGTGGTTACAGAGGTCGTATCGAGCCTAGCGTCCTGACTTACTCGACCTTTGTAAAGCGTGACCAGGTGACGCCGAAAATAGAGATCCTATCTGTATGACTCGTATTATCGAACTTAGGCAGATTGCCCATGCCCGAGCTGGCGACAAGGGAAACCGCTCCAATGTCTCGGTATTTACCTATAAGCCGGAAGACTTCCCACTCATTTTGACCCAGGTCACGGCCGAGCGGGTGAAATTGCATTTTGGACACTTACTGCTAGGCGAGATTCAGCGCTTTGTCCTGCCACAGCTCCATGGCATCAACCTGGTCATGGATGAAGCCCTAGGCGGTGGCGTAAACGAATCACTGAATCTTGACAGTCATGGGAAATCATGGAGCTTCCTGATTTTATCTCTATCGATCGAACTGGATGGTGAGGCGCCTCCCAGTTCCAACTACGACAATTAATAGCTGCCCCATTGATGTGATCAAATCGCTTTCCGGCCTCAGCCCTCTCCTAAAATTCAGTGCTGTCAGGTCTCCAGAAAATTAGAAATCACGCCTCCCTTGGTATGGACCGAAACAGTTTTCTGGTGATCATCGCATGCATAGCTGCGGAATCTATGCGACAGCAACCTAGCTTCCCCCAATGACCCTAATTGTTGTACGCTCAAAGCAAGAAAGTTTCTGGCAACCCTATAATCCGATTCTTATTGAAGGAGAAACTGTTATGCGATTGGAAAACAAGATTGCGCTGGTAACAGCTGCAGCGTCCGGTATGGGACGCGCTGGCGTGGTCCGTTTTGCAGCAGAAGGAGCCCAGGTAGCCGTGGTAGATATCGACCAGGCAGCATTGGATGCGGTGGTTAAAGAAGTCACTGATGCCGGCGGCGACGCCGTGGGTATCAACGCAGACTTGACCAAAGATGATGAATGCCATCGTATTGTCGATGACACAATTGATGCCTTTGGTGGGTTGGATTTGTTGTGGAACCATGTTGGGCATCCCGGCCCATCGGCGGTCGAAGAGATTGACCCGGATGACTACGAAATCGCAATGGATTTGAACGTGCGGTCGGTGTTCATGACCACCGGGCGAGCGATACCACATCTGCGCCAGCGCGGTGGGGGCAGCATACTGTTCACTGCATCGATTGCCGGTCTGATCGGATCCCCTTTCAGTCCCGTCTATTCTGCCGCCAAATGGGGCGTAAATGGCCTGATGGCTTCGCTCGCAGGCAGACTGGCAGCAGATAATATCCGTGTAAACAGTGTCTGCCCCGGTATGGTCGACACACCGATGCTGAAGGTCTTTATGGCCCGCCCTGACCAGGAAACAGATCGAGAGGCGAACCTTGCGATGATGAGGACCCTGACACCATTGGGCCGCGAAGCCCAGCCGGAAGAAATTGCCAATGCAGCATTATTTCTGCTGTCGGATGAGGCATCCTATATTACTGGCGTCGCCCTACCAGTAGATGGCGGCTTTGTGTCCAAGTAGATGTAGGGCTTCGATACCACTCATTATCTTATGACGAAACACAGGATACCTCGTTCATGATCATCAGCCATAAGAACTTACGAACACTCACCAAAGAAATAGTGACCGCCGCAGGCAGCATAGGAGATGAGCCTCAGTTGGTGTCGGACAACCTAGTCGAGGCAAATCTCGCAGGCCACGACAGTCACGGTATTGGCATGCTCCCTCGTTATGTCGCCTCTGTGCAAACCGGTGAACTCATTCCTAATCAACATGCGACAATCGTCGTTGATCATGGTGCGATGGTTACCATTGATGGCGGCGCCGGCTATGGGCAGGTGATCGGCACAGAGTCCATGGACATTGCCATCGATCGAGCCCGCAAGCATGGGGTATGCGTGATGACCATACGGCGGTCCTTTCACTTGGGCCGCATAGGCGCCTGGGGAGAGCGCTGTGCAGCTTCAGGACTGCTGTCAATGCATCATGTCAATGTCGTCGGCCATCCCGGGTTGGTTGCGCCTTATCGTGGGTCGGATGCACGGTTCGCCACCAACCCCTACTGCTGCACGCTTCCGGCCACCGCAACCAGCCCATCGGTCGTTCTCGATATGGCCACCAGTGTAATTGCCCATGGCAAAGTCCGAGTTGCTAAAAATAAAGGGGAGTTGCTGCCAGATGGTGTTTTACTCGACGGTAAAGGGCAGCCCACAAACAACCCACAGGCCATGTTCGATTCCCCACCGGGCGCCATTCAAACCTTCGGTACCTACAAGGGCTATGGGCTTGCACTGATCAACGAGTTGCTTGCTGGAGTATTCAGCGGTGGGGGAACATGCCGACCCGAAACGGAACACGGTAGCGACACGATCCTCAACAATATGTTCTCGGTAATCATCGACCCTGAGCGCCTTGTCGACAGAGAGTTTATTCACACGGAAACCGACGCAACAATCGCCCACATCAAGGCGTCACCGCCTTTAGTAGACGAAGAACCTGTGCTGATCCCCGGTGATCCGGAACGCGCGAGCAATGAAGCGAGACGTCAGTCGGGCATACCAATAGATGAAGAAAGTTGGCGGCTGTTCGTGCAGTCAGGGTTATCAGTCGGTGTGTCTCAGGATCGGATTAATGCACTCGCCACAAGTTAAGGGTGCGACCGCACCAAACGAGCCAATGTCAACCACTTAGCTGTCCAGCCACGGGTGAGGGAAGGGTCCCGTCTTCTGCTCGAACGCCGCACCAATCCGTAACGTCATTCCCTCTTCACTTCCCCGCCCCAGGATCTGTAGTCCGCCCGGCAAGCCATCGCCAGTGAGACCCATGGGCACCGACAATCCGCATAACCCGAGGTAGTTACCGGCACGGGTGAAGTACGCTGGTGTTGACGCTTGGTCGACCTCGTCCAACGGTATAGGTGGTGTTGCAATTGTTGGGGTCAACAATGCCGATAAGCCAGTCAGGCTGCGCAAGAATTTTTGCTGGTCTTGCTGCCTCTGCTGCAGTGCAGCAACATAGTCTCGAGCCGAAAAGGTACGTCCAGACAAGATCCTAGGTCGTACGTCGGTATCGATCTGTGCACCTTGCCGCTCGTACATGTCACCGTGGTGAAAATACCCTTCAGAAAAGATGATCACCCCGGTAGCTTCTTTCATGTCATCAAAGCCCATTGGGCCGTTGAAGGTCACGAGTTCTACCCCCAGCTGCGCGAGCGCATCGCAGGCTGCATCGTAAAGATCCAAAATATCGCTGGCGACCCGTGTTCGTTCGAGATCGTTCAACACTCCCAAACGAAGGCCCGCGACTCCCTGTGACATCTCGCTATATAGACCCTGACCCTGGGACCTGTCTCGATCAATATCCACAGGATGCTGTCCGAGCATCACCGCGTACATCAATGCCGTATCTGACACACTGCGTGCCATCGGTCCCGCCGTATCCAAAGTATGCGACAGCGGTATGATTCCATCAGTTGGAATCTGCCCTTCGGTTGTCTTAAGACCCACGATGCCACACCAGGCCGAAGGTCCACGCACTGAACCACCGGTATCCGTTCCGACTGCACAGCTCACCATTCCTGACGCCACCGCCACGGCGGAACCACTTGAGGAGCCGCCGGGTGTGCGGTGGGTTTTGAGATCCCAGGGATTCCAAGGCGTGCCCATCTGCTGATTAGTGCCCCAGCCGCCCATGGCAACCTCGACCGTTTTCGTTTTACCAACGAGGATGCCTCCAGCTGCAATCAGACGTTTTGCGACCGTCGCCGTGGCCGGCGAGACTCGATCTTCAAACACTTTAGAGCCGCCAGTCGTGATTCGCCCTTCCAGGTCAATGATGTCTTTGAGCGCAAAAGGGATACCATGGAAAGGACCGATCCGATGACCGCTGTCAAAAGCGTTTGTGGCGGCGTCGGCCGCCTGGCGCGCCTCGTGTTCATAGACAACCTCGAAGGCACCCAATTTGGCGTCAAACCGATCGATTCGAGTGAGACAAAGTTCAAGCGCATCACGGGGTGTCACCTTCCCGCTCTGGAAATCGCTCGACCATTGCGAGATTTCCGGAAAATTTTCCTCATTCATAGCTAGCACTCAACGTTATAGAAATTAGTCCTACCCAAAACTTCAAAGATTCGTGGGGCTTTGATCCAGCCGCACGATCTGACCTATGCCAGGATTTTTAGCGCCCGGATAGCGCACCATTACCAAAGGATCATGGCCCGGCACGATGTGATCGACCGTGCTGGCAAGGTTCCGAAGCGTGTCGAATCCATTTAGCATGTCCGCGACGTTATAAACGATCGGAAACGGCGCTTTGTCTTCGAAATTGGCATAAAAATGACTGGCATCGCTGGCCAGTACCACCCAACCTCGCGCTGTCATCACCCGTACACACTGCATGCCCATGGTATGTCCACCCACATGATGAACGCTGATACCGGGCACTATCTCGCTGTCTCCTGCGTGAAAAACCACCCGCCCTTTGTACACGTTCCGCACCATATCGAGCACATGATCCACCGTGTAGGCACCGGCAAAATAGTCATGTCCCATATGTGGGCCGGTCGCATATTGCATCTCAAGTTCCTGCAGGTGAAATCGCGCGGCCGGAAAATCATTGAGTGAGCCCGCATGGTCATAATGCAAATGTGTCACGATGACGTCCTGGACCAGTCGCGCATCAATGCCCATACCAGCCAGCCCTTCCGCAGGTGACTGATCGTACTCACACTGCCAGATGCCGCCGGAGCTGTCAGTCCGTCGACTCCACTCGGCTTTATCAAAGCCGGTATCTACGACCACAGTCCTGTTGGCGTTTTTAAGAACCCACACGTAATAGGCAATCGGTTCTTCCTGGTCGTGCATGGGGTCGGTCCAGGCACTGCCGATAAAGTTCTCATGGTGTTTTCGGTTAGTGCGCACTGCATAACACAATGCAAATACTTCATAAGACTCGGGATCAGCCATGATATTTTCTCCAGGATGAGCTATTGTTGTCGGTCTAACCGAAACCCCATTGTCTGGACGCGGGCATCTAAAGCATGAGTTTACAGTGACTCTATACACCAGGAATACTGCCGGGGAAATAAAGCTTACCCACCCATGGAAAACCCTTGAGATACCGTAATGTCCAACAGGGCAGTTGATTGATGAATCCACGCAAAACCATTGGCATTGTCGGACTGGGTAATATGGGCTATCCGATAGCACAGAACCTGATAAAGGCGGATTACGATATCGTGGGGTATGAGATCGATCAGGCTCGGTGGCAGCCTACAGACCATTTGCTATACGTCAATAGTCTGGAGGCTTTGATCCAACAAACCTCCGTGCTACTGCTCAGCCTGCCGGACGGTCATGCTGTCCAGGGCATCTTCGAACAACTGCTAAACGCCTCTGCAAACCATTCATTCACCGTCGTGGATACGTCGACCATTGGTGCCAAAGCCAGCCAGGCTGTCGAAAAATTGCTTCGTTGTTCTACCCTCAAATATCTAGATAGCCCGGTTTCCGGTGGTGTTCGAGGTGCCGTTGCCGGCACGCTGGCTGTCATGTGCGCTGGACCGAAGAACCTTTACAACGAGGTATTGCCCATTCTCGAGTGCTTCAGTGCCAACCAATTCCTGATCGGCCCCGAACCCGGTCAGGCCCAGACACTCAAGGTCCTGAACAACTTTCTGTCCGCGACCGCCCTTGCAGCATCCTGTGAAGCGCTGCACTTTGGACAGACGCAGGGCCTGGACCTGCAGAAAATGTGTGATGTTGTCAACGTCTCTACCGGCATGAATACCGCAACACTGGACAAAATACCTCATCAGGTCGTTACCAATCGGTTTAATGCCGGATTTAGCAATTCACTACTGCTCAAGGATATCTCTCTTTACCTTGACGGCTGTGATGAAGCCGGAATAACGGGTGAGATCAGCCGCACTGTCGTCCAACTGTGGGACAATTTCGTCACATCGTCCCCGAATGACGATGCAACAGGCATATTTAGATACACAGGTAAAAAAAAGCAGGAGAAACTCTGACTCATGAAAATCTGCATTGTGGGTTCGGGTGCTATGGGGGGACTGTATGGCGCTCGTCTCATCATGGCCGGTGAAGAAGTCGTTTTTGTAGATAGTCACCAGTCCGTGGTCGATAATATCAATAACCAAGGCCTACATTTAACGGGCGTGGATGGCGAACACTGGATCCCGGCGGTCGCCTCGACACAATCCAGCGACTTTGCACCGGCAGATATTGTTTTCGTTCATACCGATACCAACAATACCTCGGCAGCGGCTGTTCATGCCAAAAACGTGCTCGATGCCAGCGGTGGATGGTGTATCACCTTCCAAAATGGCATCGGCAACGTTGAGAAACTGCAGGAAGAATTAGGAGCAGACCGAGTGGCCGGGGGTATCAGCTACCACAGCGCGGCATCGCCCTCTCCAGGGCACGCGTTTCATACCAACGCCGGTAAGACCTGGATAGGCGAGATCAGTAAGTCCCCGAGTGACCGAATAAATGGGCTACACAAAACGCTGGGGAATGCAGATTTTGATGTCCAGATCGCCGACGACATCGTTGGCGTGATCTGGAGCAAATTCGTACTCAACTGCGCCGTTAACCCGATCAGTGCAATCACTGGACTTCGGACTGGAGAGATTGGCGCTCTACCCGCCGCGCGGGAATTTCAGCAGCGGATTCTCGACGAAGTACTGCGGGTTGTGGACGCCCGGGGTGTTTCACTTATCGGCCAGGATCCTCGGGCAACCGTTGAAGGTTTTACTGACCGCCTCTTCAACCGGCCATCCATGCTCCAACATATGGATGCTGGCTTGCCCACCGAGATCGACGCGCTAAATGGCGCTGTCGTCCGCGAAGGTGGCGCACTGGGTGTCAGCACACCTTTTAATGAGGCACTGACCCTTCTGATCAAGGCTCGTAATGCCCAGGCGATCCAGGTATTACACGGGCCCGAAATCGACTACGAAGCGCTTGAACGGCGTTCTAAATAACCTGTAAACCATTTAACTACTACTTGATTGTGGGTGACACCACAAAGGAAGCAAATTATGCCCTACGCGACGACGAATGATGGGATCAAGCTGTACTACGAACAGTCAGGGGAAGGCGACACTCTTGTTTTTGTCCACGAATTCGCGGGGGATTATCGCAGTTGGGAGCCACAGATTAGATTTTTCAGTCGCCGATACCATTGCATTGTATTTAATGCCCGGGGTTATCCCCCGTCTGATGTGCCGGATGATGCCGCCCTTTATTCCCAGGATCGTGCGCGCCTCGACATTCTGTCGGTTATTGACCACTGCGGTGTCGACAAAGCACACATCTGCGGTCTTTCCATGGGTGGATTTGCGACCCTGCATTTTGGCCTGCAGCACTGTGATCGTGCACTGTCCCTGGTTGTGGCAGGCTGCGGTTACGGTGCAGAGAAAGACAAACAAGGTCAGTTCCGAGTAGAAGCCGAAGCAAGCGCCGCATTCATAGAATCAAGCTCCAGTGACGAGTTTGCTAAACGGTACTCTGAAGGCCCAACCCGAGTTCAATTCATGAGCAAAGATCCCCGCGGCTGGGCTGAATTCCGATCTCAGTTGGCGGAGCATTCAGCCCAGGGGTCTGTGTTGACGATGCGGGGTGTACAAGCTCAGCGGCCTTCTTTGTTCGACCTTGAAAAAAATCTGAGTGAACTGCAGGTGCCCACGCTGATTCTGACAGGCGATGAAGACGAACCTTGTCTCGTTCCCGGGATATTCATGAAACGGTTAATCCGGAGTTCGGCACTGGTGGTGCTGGCAAATTCCGGTCACACCATCAATCTCGAGGAGCCCGATGCCTTCAATAACACAGTCGACCAGTTTTTGATTCAGGTCAAATCCGGACGCTGGCCCGTGCGTCAGACTGCAACAGATCCTGGTGGCTCGATTCTGGGAATGAACGCCGCGCCAGATTGACGCAAGCGGTGTAGATAGGGGGAGGTGGTTACATTGGCTACCCACCTTCCACCAACACTAACCGCTCTGTCCCGAACCTGACGTGTACAACACAACCAATTCGCGTCCTCGCGCCGCAATCACGCTGATGATAATCTCCATTGCTTTCATCTCGATCGTGGACGCAACGTGCAAATCATTTACCGATGAACTGCATGCCGTCCAACTGGTGTGGGGTTACTTTATTGGGATTCTCGTAACTCTGTCTTTATATTTCATTGTCCGGCGGGAATCTTGGTTGAGTCTTGTCCGGACAAACCGTCCTATCCTCCAATGGATGCGAGGTGCCTATCTGGCAGGCTCGATCATGTGTTTGTTTGTCGGACTGACGTTTCTGCCGCTGACAGAAGCGACTGCGATTGGTTTCATGGCGCCATTGTTTATCACTGGACTATCGATACCACTATTAGGCGAACGGATAAGCGCGCATCGCTGGCTGGCTGTAATTGCGGGGTTGATCGGTGTATGTATTATTGTTCGACCTGGCAGCGGTCTCTGGCAGTGGGCCTCCGCGATGCCGCTGATCGGTGCTGTCTGCTTTGCCCTTTACCAGATCACAACACGGATGCTGACCGCGACCGAAAAGACGCATTCAATTTTGTTTTACACGGCACTTACCGGTGCCGTCTGGAGTTCAATCGCCGTTATATTCTTCTGGCGAACACCGCAACTGACTCACTGGGGTGTTTTCTTCGGCACAGGTGTTTTGGGTGCCGCCGCCCATCTGTGCCTGGTGAATGCCTTCCGCCTGGCCGAAGCTTCACTGATTGCACCATTCAACTACACCAAGCTTCTCTGGGTGAGCATCCTGGGTTATTTGCTGTTTGACGACACGCCCACGGTAAATACCTTGTTGGGCAGTATTGTGATCATTGTGGCCGGGCTATATGTGCTGTACCGTGAATCCCACGCACCCACGAGCCTTGCGAAATAAACTGTGCCTTTGATCGACCGGCTGCACTGGCATCGACTACCAGCAGGTCAGCGATCTGTTAACCTATAAGGCTAACAGCGGCAGTACGGTCTACCATCCTGCCTGGACCTGCAGGACCGGCACAGATAGTGTGGTTGTAGTCGACCGCAAGTCAGACTAAAAGGAGCCCCTGCGATCTGTACTGTCGACACTTCCGTGATACCGACCCTGGTTTCGGCCAACCCCAATACTGCGACTGATGCTGGTCAAAAAAGCCGCGCAACTCATACTGCGCCCGTAACAGACCCAACACTATCGGAGATGCTGTCATGATTGAACTTAAGAACGCTGCCCTGGATAAACTTAGAGCCGGTGAGCTATCTATCGGTGTCGGTCTGCGTCAGGCCAGAACGGTCGACGTGGCCAAGATCATGTATACCGCAGGCTTTGACTGGCTCTTCATCGATATGGAACACAACTCCATGGACATGGACATAGCCGTGCAAATCAGCGTCGCGGCACAGGAAACTGGGATTACACCGATTGTCCGGGTTCCAGGTTATGAACACTACCATGCCACACGTGCTCTTGACGGGGGTGCCCAGGGCATCGTTGTTCCTCACGTTGACGATGCCGAAACAGCTGCCCAGATAGCCTCGAACTGTCGCTATCCACCGATCGGGCATCGCTCCATTACCGGGGCACTGCCACAACTCAGCTTCCAAAGCTATCCCTTAAAGGAGGCAACAGAAGCCATAAACCGAGAAACATTGATTGTGGTGATGCTGGAAACACCGACTGCAATTGACAATACCGAGGAAATCGCCGCAGTACCGGGCATCGACGCCCTGCTAATCGGCACCAACGACCTGACCCTGGAAATGGGCATACCTGGCGAACTCGGCCACAAAAAGATCGTAGCCGCGTACGAGCGTGTTGTTGCTGCCTGTGCAAAACACAACAAGTATCCCGGCATGGGCGGTGTCTACAATCCTGATCTGATGCAGACTTATATCAGTCTGGGTGCTCGACTGATTCTGGCCGGCAACGATATTTCTTTTCTCTCTGACGCGGCCCGTCGCCAATCAGATACGGTTCACTCTATGCTACCGTGATAACCAATTACACACAGCTGGAAACAAGAAGATGATTGATCTCTACACTTGGACGACACCGAATGGCCGCAAGGTATCCATTGCCCTGGAAGAACTTGGACTGGAGTACACCGCCCATCCGATCGATATCACCCAAGGGGAACAGCACAAACCTGATTTTCTGACTGTTTCACCCAATGCGAAGATCCCGGCCATTGTGGATCATGACAATCAGTACTCAATGATGGAATCTGGCGCGATCCTGCTGTATCTCAGCGAAAAGACAGGACAGTTGATGCCAACAGACAAGTCGCGTTACTGGCAAGCCATGCAGTGGCTGATGTGGCAAATGGCCGGTCCGGGACCCATGCTTGGTCAAGTACATCACTTCACCAAGTACAACCCGGATAAGAGTCCATATGCCCAGGCGCGCTACCTAAAGGAGGGACAGAGGCTCTATGGTGTACTCGACCGGCATTTGCAAGACCGCCAATTTATTGTGGATGACTATTCAATGGTAGATATCGCGGTCTGGCCCTGGATCAGCCGTTTTGAATGGCAGACCATTAACATGAACGACTACCCCAATATTGTTCGATGGTATACAACCATCGCCGAGCGCCCAGCTGTACAGTCAGGCTATCAGGTCCCAAAACCCGCTGGCAGTATCCCCATGCCGGCTACATAATCCAGCCGACGAGTTAAGAGAGCCAGACACGATGGACCTTGGACTTACGGGCAAAAGCGCAATTATCACCGGGGGCAGCCGTGGCATTGGTCTTGCCATAGCGAAAGCATTCGCTCAAGAAGGCGCCAACGTTTCTATCTGCGCAAGATCAGAAAGCCCTCTGTCGAGCGCGAAAGCCTCCCTTGACGCCTATGGAACCACGGTCCATTCATTATCCTGCGACGTATCAGATCCGGCGGCACTCCATGACTACATCCAGGCGGCGCATCACGCACTCGGCGGTCTGAACGTGCTGGTCAATAACCCTTCTGGGTTCGGACGTACCGACGATGAAGCGGGTTGGAAAATATCAATCGACATCGACCTGATGGCCTCGGTACGGGGCTGCTGGTCTGCAGTCCCTTTGATCGAAAAATCTGGCGGTGGTGCAATCATTCATATTTCATCGATATCGGGATTGACCCAAAGTCAACGGACTCCCCCTTACGGCGCAGTAAAAGCCGCCCTCAATCAGTACACGAAGACACAAGCCCTGGAACTCGCACCAAGATCAATTCGAGTCAACGCGATCGCCCCGGGATCGATTTATTTCGACGGTGGCCTGTGGGATCAAGCTCAAACCGCCAACCCGGAACTCTATGCGAATATTCTTGCAAGCATTCCCAGCGGACGTTACGGTACGCCCGAGGAAGTCGCTGCCGTAGCCGTGTTTCTGGCCTCGGAGCGTGGTTGCTGGGTGACAGGTCAGACCATTGCTGTAGACGGTGGCCAGATGCTGTAAGCCTGTCGACTCCAATCTGTGTATCAACTCCAAACCCGGGATAAAATTGGTCGGCAGAACCCAAGGAGACCGAGCATGAACAAAGCACTGGACAGCACTGAGTTGTCACCTGACCAACTTGTCAAAGCCGAACAGGTGCTGCGTATAGAACTCGCCGGCGCTTACCGGCTGGTCGACTACTTTGGCTGGTGCGAGCTAATTTATGGTCACCTGACAGCCCACGTGCCCGGACCCGAGCCGCACTTTCTGATCAACCCATACGGGCTGAACTATGACGAAGTCACCGCGTCGAACCTAGTGAAAATCGACCTGGAGGGCAAGGTGGTGGAACCGACTGACCACCGGGTCAATGAAGCGGGCTTCATCATTCATTCAGCGATCCACATGCAGCCGAAGACCCAGAACCGCGTGGTGATGCACACGCACAGCCGATCCGGGACGGCGGTCGCCGCCTTGAAGGCCGGACTGCTGCCAATCAGCATGGGTGCAACCATCTTCTTCGAAGACCTGGCCTACCACGAATACGAAGGTCCCAGCCTGTACCTGGACGAGCGCGAGCGGTTGCAAGCCTCATTGGGCGACAAGAAGGCCCTCATCCTCAAAAACCACGGCCTGGTCACGGTCGGAGCAACCGTTGCCGAGGCGTTCCTGCGGCTTTACCGACTCGAACGTGCCTGCCAAACACAACTTGATGCGGCGGCGGCTGGTGAACTCCAACTGCTGGACGAGAGCGTGGCACGAAAGTCTGGCCGCGACGTCAACCGATTTATGGAATCGGCCAGCGACTACGGCGAGCTCGAATTCGCCGCTCTACTGCGAAAGATCGATCGGATTGACGATTCCTACCGACATTGATATCCCGAGGAAGCCTCCGTGAACAAAAGCTTTAGCAGCCAGGACAACTGGGCCGACAATCTCTACGACAAGCTACGCTCGATGGACATCAGCCTGTTTACCTATGTACCCGACGCCGGTCACAGCGCCATGATCAACCGTGCACTGGCGGATCCCGATGTGACCTCGGTGCCACTCGCCACTGAGGAAGAAGGCGTGTCGCTTCTTGCCGGCGCGCACCTGGGCGGCAGTCGTGGCGTGCTGTTGTTGCAGAGCAGCGGCGTGGGTAACTGCATCAACATGCTGTCTCTGACCAATATCGGACGGTTTCCGCTGCTGTCCATCGTCAGCATGCGCGGTGATTACGGCGAACAGAATCCTTGGCAGTTTCCGATGGGCCAGGGCACCCAACCGTGCCTGGAGGCCATGGGTACAATTTGCCTGCGGGTCGAAACTCCAGACGATGTAGTGCCGACAATCGAAGCAGCGGTCAACATGGCCTACCGCTCGGATCAGTCCGTTGCCCTGTTGCTTTCGCAAAGACTGATCGGCGCCAAGCCATTCTAAATACGCAAAACTGGAAACGAACCCACCCCAACCCAAGGATACACACAGGTCATGGCAGCATCCCAACAGGCAGTAAGTGCACAGACCAGTTTCACCCTGGACCGGGGCGAGGCCGTACCGGCAGTGGTCGGTGACCCCAGTTATTTTCTGATCATCGCAGGACTCTCCTGGTCAGCCAAGGATGTTGGCAAATTGACCGGCGAGGCCCCCAACGCCTTCCTGATGGGCGGAGGTATGGGCGGTGCCATAACAATGGCGCTGGGTCTGGCCCTGGCTCAACCTGAACGGGCCGTGCTGGCGGTGTTCGGTGACGGCGAGTGTCTGATGAACGTCGGCAGCCTGTCGACGGTGGGCTTCATGCAACCGAAGAACCTCTCAATGCTGTGCGTAGACAACGGTACCTACGGCGAGACCGGTAATCAGCTGACGCACACTGCACGCAACGCCGACCTTGAAATAATCGCCCAGGGTTGCGGCATCGCCAGCACGCTGACAGTGCATTCCGAGGCGCAGTATGCGGCCGCGACCGCTCTGCTGCGCGAGGACGGTGCACCGCGGTTTGTGCTGTTGCGGGTGAACGACGACCCTCCGCGAACTTATGGGCGCAACTTCGACGCCGTCGAGCGAAAACAGCTATTCCGCCGGCATCTGCTATCCTGAATACAACAAGACCCTGTAATAAACCCGTTCCAGCTGATAAGCAGCATGTCTAGGAGAACTCACCGTCAGTCACTCGACCAAGTGCACAATCGCCGCGAAAGATCCGGTCAATCCTAGGCCAGCGTCGTTAAGCCGCCGTCGCCAGACGGACTGAAGCGACCGCTTGTATTGTTGCCGCCTGACAGGGATCAATAACTGGCACATTCAGATCAGCGGCGATACGCCGCCGAAATCGAGCCATACCGGCACATCCTAGAATCAGCACGTCGGCTCCATGACTGTCGATGAGTTCCTGCCCAACCGCAAGTAAGTGTTCACCCGCCGTGTCACTTTCAAGACCACTGACGCCCGTATCCAACGGCAGACTGGCGGCATAACGCTCCGATAATCCCAGTTGGCGAACGTATCTTTGTTGTCGGATCACTGATGCTCGAAGAATCGCAATCACTCCAAACTTCTCCCCCAAATTCAAAGCCATTGAATAAGCACTTTCCGCGATCCCAAACACCGAACTGGATGTGATTTCTCGAGCAGAGTGGAGTCCTGGATCACTAAAACAGGCGATAACGAATGCATCAGTAGTGGCATCCTCTTTTCGTATCAGATCAGACAACGGTGCCACTACCCCATCAACATGACATTGCGTCTCAATGCCGGGCGGTCCTTCTTTTAGCGTCAGGCAGTCAATCACCGGGCCCTCAGACCACCGCAATGGATCGACCGCTTCATCTATACTCTTGGTGACCGCTTCAGATGAATTTGGATTGATAATAGTGATTCGCCCAGTGGGCTTCGATTTTCCCATGAACGACTACTCTCCTTTGCCGGACAAATGTTATCCACACATACATCAAGTCAATATCCCAACGACAATTATATCGCCGTCTAGTCATCAAGTAGTCCTAAAATCCGTACAACTGTAGGACCTTGAAATCTACGTATAGCCGAAAAAGTGAGTGTCTGATATAACGTCTCTTAAAATTTTACAGTAACTAAATTCCGTGGAGTATCGCCATGGCTAGAGTGTTAACAGTAGGCGCAGCACAGTTGGGCCCAATTCAAAAATCCGAAAACAGAGCGAGTGTCGTCAAGCGCATGGAATCTTTGATGAACGCTGCCAAACAGAAAGGGTGTGACCTGGTGGTGTTTCCGGAGCTTGCCCTCACTACTTTTTTCCCTCGATGGTATATGACTGATCAGAGAGAGATTGATCAGTGGTTCGAATCTGAAATGCCGGGCCCGGACACTCAACCGTTGTTCGACATGGCGCGACAGGCGAATATGGCCTTTCACCTGGGTTATGCCGAGTTGTCGGTAGAATCCGATCATACCCACCGGTACAACACTGCTATCCTGGTTAACAAAAAAGGCGAAATTTCTTCCAAGTACCGAAAAATTCACCTGCCTGGTCATGATGAATTCGATCCGGACAGGGATTTTCAACATCTTGAGAAACGTTACTTTGAAGTTGGCGATCTAGGATTTCCAGTCTGGCGCTTTCTGGGTGGAATCTTTGGGATGTGCATCTGCAACGACCGTCGCTGGCCCGAAACCTATCGCGTAATGGGTCTTCAAGGAGTAGAAATGGTCATTCTCGGCTATAACACACCGACTACAAATTCCCAGTCTAATGAAGCACCCCACGTCCGTGCTTTCCACAATTTGTTGTCCATGCAGGCTGGTGCTTATCAGAACAGTACCTGGGTGGTTGGAGTTGCGAAAGCCGGCAATGAAGATGGGCATGAACTGATGGGTGGGAGCGCAATCATTGCGCCCAGCGGTGAACTGGTTGCTCAGTGTTTGACTCTAGACGACGAACTGGTGTTCGCAGACTGCGATCTCGATGCAACGATATTTGGCAAACAAACCACTTTTGATTTCGGCCGGCATCGTCGTATCGAGCACTATACCCTCATCACTCAGCAAAACGGCGTTACATTGCCGCCAGACTGAACCTATGTCTGAACTCGTACTTTATGAACGCAACGACACCGTCGCGGTAATTACACTTAACCGTCCTGAGCGCTTGAATGCGATGGATCAGTCGATGTTGGAGGCGTTGAACCAGGCTGCCCAACGTGCAGAACAAGATGACCACATCCGTGCAGTGGTTCTGACCGGATCCGGCAATGCATTCTCCAGCGGCTTTGACCTTAAAGCTCAGGCTGAACATACCCCTCGGGGTATCGACGAATGGCGACCGATTCTGAGGCGAAACTTTGATGCCTGTATGACGTTTTGGCATCTTGCAAAGCCAACCGTAGCAGCGGTCCACGGCCCGGCGCTCGCTGGTGCCTGTGAACTGGCCATGGCCTGTGACATCACTGTCGCGGACGAGACCGCCGTTTTTGGCGAGCCGGAGCTGCGCTTTGGCGCCGGTATCGTCGTCATGTTGTTGCCCTGGATGGTCGGACCCAAGCGTGCAAAAGAGATCATCCTTCTCGGTCTGGACAATATCTCCGCTCAAGAGGCTGCACAGATCGGGTTGGTCAACCGAGTGGTACCGAAAGGCAAAGATCTTGAAACGGCATTGTCGATCGCCAGCAGACTCTCAAGGATCGACCAACCACTGATGGCTCAGACCAAGCAAGCCATTAACCAAGCTTATGCCATCATGGGCATGGAACAGGCACTCGAAGCGGCCCTCGAGATCGACATCCAAATTGAAGGTAAAGGCATGCCGACTAAAGCCCGATTTCTACAGATTGTACGAGATCAAGGGTTGCGTGCAGCCATTGCCTGGCGCGACAGCCTGACCGACGAAAATTAAGGCCAACAGATAGCTACACGTCAGACACGGTGTAAGCGTTCGGCGAGCATGAGCAGTTGTGCTGAACGCCTCACGATGGGCTCATCCAGCATCTTACCCTCAAACTCTACAGATCCCTGCCCCTTGGCTCTGGCCTCATCGTAAGCGGCGACAATGGCACGTGCCCGGGTGAGTTCTTCGGCTGTTGGCGTCATTTCCTCGTTCAACACCCTGACTTGAATCGGGTGAATACAGAAAGAGCCGACAAACCCCAAACGTCTCGCCTGTCGAATCGTCGCCCGAAACTTTTCTTCATCACGATACTCCGCAATGGACCCGACAAACCCCAAGGGCAGTATTCCGGCAGCGCGCGCCGCCAGCATGGTCTGCAGTGTAGGTGCAAAAAGTCCTTCCGACTCTGGCAACATACCCGTTTCCAGTGCGAAGTCTTCCTGACCCAGCGTCATGGCCACCACGCGCGCATGTGCCGATGCAATCTCTCTGGCCTGAAAGTACGCCTGCGGTGTCTCAATCATCACGATCAGCCGGGTGTGGCCCGACTCAAGCCCTCGTTCGGCCTCCAATTCTTCCAGTATTTCAGCAACTGCGCACACGTACCCCGGATCCGGCACCTTAGGCAGCGCCAATGCGGTAACACCATGAGCAACCGACGCTTCAATGTCACGGATCGCCAGTCGCCAGGGCCGGTTGATTCGCACCAGCACATCGACACCGGAGCCGCTGAGGCGCCGGACAGCATCCTGTAGACCATCCCGGGTTGAAGATTTCTCAGCTGCCGGCACACTGTCTTCCAGATCCAGTACATAGGCATCAGCACCTCGTTTGACAGCACCATCGATAAATCGATCCCGATTGGCCGGCACAAATAACAGTGACCGCCAGTACGGCAGTTCAGTATCCATCAGATGACTCCTTGCTCCACTAGGGTAGACAGTTCAGTTTCATCGATACCGATATCGCCCAGTATCTCGATGTTGTGTTCACCCAGCGTGGGTGCGGGAGAGCGAATCATGCCAGGTGTTTCAGACAGTCGAGCGGCAACGTTGTGCATCACGACACTGTCGATATCCTCATCCGGAAGTCGAACCATCACCTTGTTTTCCTTTACCAGCGGATCACTCAGCATACCCAACGTATCGTGCACCGGCCCTACCGTGACACCGCCATCGCGAAAAATCTGCAAAACATCGCACTGATCATGGTTTTCAATGAACTGGGCAATAACCCGGTCCAACTGGTCGTTGTTCTGTACCCGATCCGAATTGGTCAGAAACCGCTTGTCTTCTATCAACTCGGGTCGACCGATAGTGCGCATCAGCCGCTCATACATTGATTGCATGGAAGCTGACAGCGCCACAAACTGTCCATCACCACAGCGATAGGTATTTCGAGGTGCGGTTAGATTTGAGCGGCTTCCCTGCCGCTCCGGCAGTTGACCGGTTAATTCATAAAGCGCGGCCTGTGGGCCCAGAATTGACAACAGGGGATCAAATAACGGCAGATCCACAACCTGTCCTTTTCCCTGATCAACTTCACAGTGCCGCAGCGCCACCAGTGCAGCGACTGCACCGTAGAGTCCAGCCACCATGTCCGCGAGCGCAAGCGGTGGCAGTACTGGCGGCCGGTCGGCAAAACCGTTCATCGCTGCAAACCCGGAACGGGCTTCAACCAGGCTGCCAAAGCCCGGCACCGACCGATCCGGGCCACTCTGCCCCCAACCGGATATACGGACAATAACCAGCTTGGGATTTACCGCATGAAGCACTTCGGGGCCCAGTTCCCACTGTTCCAGAGTACCAGGCAGGAAATTTTCAACCAGCATTTGGGCTGTCTTGACCAGATCCAACAAGATAGCGCGTCCTCGGTCAGAACGCATATTGACGGTTATACTTTTCTTGTTCCGAGCGTAAACCTTCCAGTGAATGCTGACTCCTTCCACACGCCAGTTGCGCAGGTCATCTCCCTGACCTGGCCGCTCAACCTTGACGACTTCAGCGCCGAAATCGGCCAGTATATGGGTGAGCGCATTGCCGGCAACCAGACGGGATAAGTCGAGTATACGAACCCCGTCGAGTGGCGCCGCCGCATTGGGGGCAAAGTCTTGCCGGGCCAGATCGAATGGATCAAGTGCAGCCAAAACTTGTGCCAGGTCTATCCGGGTGGGGATACAGCGACGAGGGCTGGGTCGATATCGCCTGTAACCACACCGGCCAGGCGAAAAACATCCACACTGACAGCGATCTGTTCCGGAGTAATCTCGACCTGCCCCGACCAGCAACCGAGTGCCTGGTAGGCACCGATTGTCTCGGCGAGAACCTCCACTGATACATCTGGGAAGTAGGATTTCTCCGAAGCAGCAACCTCCGCTGCCGGTACTTCATTTACCCACTGCCGGGCTCGCCTGAACGCGCGCATAAACCCCCGCGCCGTATCCGACTCGAGCCAATCAGATCGCGACGCGAGACTTGAAAATGCACAACGACCCACCCAGTCTCCCAGTCGACCGACAACTACACCGCTCCCCTCAGCTTCAAGCTGCTGAGGTGCTGGGCCCTGCAGGTGGACATAGTCTCCTTCACCGCGCTTAAACGCAGCCGCCATTTCGTCGGCAGAACCAGCATCGATTGCCTCGAAATTTACCAACTGCAATCCAGCCTTGTGACAAGCATAATTAAACATGTGCAATGGTTGTCCGCCGTGGTCAACAAGTACACGATGACCCCTGAGTTTGTTGATTTCGAAATCAGGTTCGGGCGTGCGCCCCACAAGAAAGAAACCATCAGTATTGTTAATCTGTGCAAAATGAAGCGCCGAGGGCATATCACCTTTCTGGGCTGCTGCAAAGGCCTGGCTGGGTGCAGACTGGACCAGATCTACCTCACCACGGAGTAGAGCCTGAAGCGCAGATACACCGTACTCAGCCACGGTCAGATCACCGGCAAGGCCTTCTTGTTCGAGAAAACCGCCTGATACTGTCGCGATCAGCGGCGAATAAAATGCAGAAAACCGCGTGAACTGAATGCTTACGTTTACCATAATCTATTAACCCTGTACGGAGTATCCGCCGTCTACCGGGATTGCCGTGCCGGTAACAAAATCGGATGCCGAAGATGCGAGGAACACCGCGATTCCGGAAAGATCCTGCGGAAGACCCCATCGACCAGCAGGCGTTCTCGCTTCCACGCGATCATGCAAACCCTCAACCTGCTGCCTTGCTTCACGAGTCAGCGTCGTGTCGATCCAGCCGGGCAGAACAGCATTTACCTGCACGTTGTCCTTTGCCCATGCACATGCCATTCCCTTGGTCATCTGCACGATGCCCCCTTTACTCGACGCATAAGGCACCGTGAATGAAGCACCGAAAATCGACATCATCGACCCAATATTGATGATCTTGCCGCCGCCTACACGACTCATGTGGGGGTAGGCCTTCTGGCTGGCAATGAACGCACTGGTCAGGTTGGTGTCAATGATTCTCTGCCACTCGTCGAGCGAATATTCTTCCGGCTGCTTGCGCTCATTAGTTCCCGCATTGTTAACGAGAATATCCAACCCACCAAATTGTTCCACTACAGATTCAACCAGATGGCTGATGGACTCGGGGTCCCTGACATCGACCTGAATGAATGTTGAGCGCACACCGGATGCTTGTATTTTGGTTACCGCTGTGGCTCCTTTTTCTGTATTGCGCGCGGCCACCACAATGTCAGCACCAGCATCAGCCAAACCCTCAGCCATAGCCAAACCAATTCCGCCATTACCTCCAGTTACGACAGCCACCCGTCCAGAGAGGTCGAAATTATTCATACCCTGTCTCCTACGAAATTCTTCACACCTGTTCCGCCAAAAATGCCGTGATCGCTACATTGAATGCACCGTGCTGCTCCACATTAGAGAAATGCCGGGCACCCGGTATCACCACGAGCTTCGATCCGGCGATTTTCTGTTGGATCACTTCGTGCGCTGCCACAGGTGTGCCGGGATCATCTTCTCCAACCACCAAAAGGGTGGGTACCGAAATTGCATGCAATCTATCCGTCAGGTTCAGGCCCATGATGGCATGGCAACACCCGCAGAACCCATCTACCGGTGTGGATCGGATCATTTCGCGTACCTTGTCGACTTCAGCGCTTTCATCCTGTCGGTACTCCGGAGAAAACCACCGATCGATGGTTGAAGGCATTATCGCTTCCATACCGTCGGTTCTCGCCACACCGATACGCTCTGCCCAGGCGTCTTTACCCGCCAGCGGGATCACACTGGAGGTATCGCACAAGCTGAGAGACAGAAAGCGACCCTGGTTTTTGAGCGCGGCGGTCTGACCAATCATACCGCCCAAGGACAAACCGATATAGTGAACCGCATCCAGGTTTAAAGCGTCAAACAGAGCAAGCAGATCGTCTGCCAGCGTCTCCAATGTATATTCACCAGCAGGTGCGTCCGTCCCACCATGACCCCTGGTGTCATAGCGTATAACCCGATAATCACCCAGCACTGGCATCTGCCAGTCCCACATGGCAAGGTTTGCAGCCAAAGAGTGACTCAAGACCACAACGGGCCCATTCTCCGGCCCGGCAATCGAATAGTGAATCGAAATACCATTTGCTTCAATTTGCATGTTTCATCCTCCCCTTCTAAATCTGTGTAGCGTCATAACGATGCACCGTGTCGGTCAGCAAAACAGAACCCAAAGCGGCCGGCTGTCTGTACTGCCGACGGAGACAAGGTTGGCCTGCGACAACAGTTCCGCAAGCACCCGCCACCGAGTCGGAGGCCGTTCCACCAAAACGTCAATCAGGGCCTTTCGACTCCGGTTCGGAGTCGGTATCTTCCGCCCTCCCCTTAGACAACTGCGCCGCAGTAACGGTAATTGTCTGGGCCATAGTTCGATTGGGATCGATATCTTCAGGGCTTTCTGCCGCATAGGGCGTCTGTTCCAACAACCGGTAGATAGAAGCTGCACCCAGATGAAAATGTGGTGTGACACCCTCGGCGGCAAATGTCGTTGCAATCTCTTCCATCTCACCCACCCAACGATGGGCGTTCGGCGGCAATCTCGGGATTCCTGACTCCATGTTTTCTAACACGGCTTTCTGGCTATAGGCCAATTCCGCACGTAACTCAGCGCTCAAGCCCAGCGACTCAGCGACCGTAAGCAGTGCCACCTGAAGGGTACTGGTTCCTTTGGTCAGTGCGGCATAACACATCTTGATTCCCGAGGCCCGCCCAATGTCACCGCCCAAGGTCTTCACCGCGATTCCCTTGCCATCCAGGTCTAACATTGCATCGGCATATTGTCCGCTCACATAAAATCGTGGCGGTACACCTCGCCCGGGCGGATGGCCAATAATGGAAGCATCGATAAACCTACCGCCGGCAGACTCTATGATGCGACTAATGTATTCTGACCGCATAGGTGAAATCGCATTGCAGTCCGCAATCAGTGTGGATTCACCTGTTTCCTGAAGTGATTGGGCGATCTCCTGTGCCACCGTCTCTGCATTTGCAGGCACCAGTATCGACAGCAGAAGATCAGCCTCGACCATCAGGTCGTTCAGCGTCTCGCTGACCCGGAACCCCGCATCCCGCGCCAGCGCGCCGGTTCGATCGCTGCGCCCTGCCAGGCACGTCAACAACTCGAAGCCGTGCTCAGATAACGCTTGACCTACGGCATGCCCCATATCGCCAGGACTCAATATTGCAATCTTTTTCACCATCATGAATTATCATCCGAACTGCTAAAGGGATTGGCTTCAGGTTTCAGCTGCGCCGTTACAGGCAATCATTTGCCCGGACACGAACCCACCCCCATCAGAAATCAGATACACACACAACGACGCGATATGGCGGGGCTCACCCAGGTGCCCCAAGGGAATTCGTCCTACTTGCCCATGAAGATGCTGAGACTGTATCGGGTCGTCATGCTCTGGACGAATTGGACCCGGTGAAATGGCATTGACCGTAATTCCACTGGGTCCAAATTCCTTGGCCAAGGCCTTGGTTAAGCCCCAAACACCATGTTTGGCAGCGGAGACCGGCGCTCTACCAGAATAGCCGTGAATCGCATTCATTCCGGTCAGATTGATTATTCGACCCCAGTTGTTGCTGACCATCCCAGGCAATGCAGCTCGACAACCATAAAAGACCGCGTTGAGGTCCACGTCCAGCACGCGATGCCAATCCGCGTCAGTGGTATCGAGAAAAGGTTTCTCCGGTCGGATGGCCGCATTGTTGACCAGAATATCAACCGAGCCAAACGCATCATGAGCGACTTCGATCAGGTGATCAAATGATTCTCGTCTACCAACATCTCCCATGGCCACAACAGCTCGGCCACCCGCTTGCTCGACCTCGGCTGCGACTGCCTCACACGCGACCCGATCTTCTGAACCATTAATCACCACATTGTGGCCTTGTTCCCCAATCGCTACAGCGATCGATCGTCCGATATTTCGCCCACTGCCGGTAACCAGAGCTGTGCGCGACACAGGCTGAATACTATTCATGACATCATTCTAGCGCGAAACGGCTTTGCAGTTGGCGCTTGCAGGCGGTACGCCCAACGTCCATATTTACGTGTTGATTTAATGCCCTCAATCATGACTTTCAGCACCGTAGGATATGGACAGATTTCCTGACAAAAGCGAACTGCGTATCCTGTTCTCGCACGCGGCTTACCAGATGGCCCATTGTTTCTCCTTGCGCAACACCCAGATAAGTCACTCTCAGGCATGGTCGACAGAAGACACTCAGGCTCAATTGCCTGAGGCGGATGTACTGGTTATCTCAGGATTCTGGCAAGACGAATACCTCGATCACGCTAACCGTCTTCGGTATATCCAGTCGATTGGTGCAGGTTATGACCAGTTTCCACTGGATACACTGAAAGCCCGTGGCATTAACCTCGCCAACGCGACCGGGGTCAACGCGGATGCGGTCAGCCAGCATGCGATGGGCCTTATTCTTGCCCTTTACCGACAACTTCACTTCGGCCGTGATAATCAGAAACAGAAAATCTGGCGCAGTATGATCTCCGATCTCGGCGCCCGCGAAGACGATCTCTGTGGCCATACCGTGCTGATTGTCGGGCTTGGCGCCATCGGCAATCGCCTGGCAGCGCTGTCCAAGGCATTTGGCATGACCGTGGTCGGCGTCAAGCGCAACATCGATGACTACAGTGGTCCTGCCGACGAAGTTGTGTCCCCAGAGCGCTTTCCTGATCAACTGGCTCGCGCAGATGTCGTTGTTCTTTGTTGCCCGCTGACCGACCAGACTCGTGAACTGATGAACGACGGTGCGTTCAACGCGATGAAAAAGTCGGCCTATCTGGTCAATGTGGCGCGTGGCGGCTGCGTCAACGAACCTGCACTTCTATCAGCACTCGCCCGCAAAACGATCGCTGGCGCCGCAATTGATCACTTCAATGATGAACCGCTACCGGTTTCATCACCATTCTGGGCTCTCGATAACTTGATCATTACACCCCACACCGGCGGTGAGACCCGGAAATATGAGGAAAACGTGATCGATATACTGTGGCAGAACCTGCAGCGCCTGTGGAACAATCAATCTGATCTCGTAAACCAGGTAATCTGACCATCATTGTTTTCGCAGATCTCTATCGACACCAGTCGGCAGAGCCAACCGCCAGACACAACATTGGGAATTCACATGGAACTTGGCCTTTTTGCACAACCCGTACATCGCCCCGAAAAACCCTGGTCAAAGGCATTGGCCGAGGATCGAGAAGCTATCATCCTGGCCGACCAGCTAGGCTTCTCAGAAGCCTGGATCGGCGAACACTTCACAACCAAGACGGAACAGATTCCGTCCCCGCTGATGTTCATGGCCACCTTACTCAAAGATGCCCCGTCAATACGCTTCGCAACCGGCGTAATCAATCTTCCGTACCACAACCCAGTTGTGGTCGCAGCAGAAGTCGCTCAATTTGATCAGCTCAGCGGCGGCCGCCTGATTCTTGGGATCGGGCCCGGTGGTTTGATGAGCGATGCCGAACTTTTTGGCGGCAAGGAAATGCCAGAACGTTACCGCATCGCCCTCGAAGGGCTCGAACTGATGATCAAGCTGTGGCAGGAAGACGCACCACTGAGCCACAGCGGCGAGTTCTATGATTTTTCTTTACAACAGCGTGTCTGGTTGAGTCACGGGGTGGGCTCGATGGCTAAACCATTCCAACAGCCCTATCCCCCAATTGCTCTTGCTATGGTTGGACCCGGTGGACTAACCGCTCAGACAATTGCCGAACGGTCTTTCATCCCGATATCGGCAAATTTTGTACCCATCGAAAATGTGGTTGCGCAATGGCGGGACTACTCCAGGACTCGGCAGAATCTGGGTAAACCGGCTGACCGTCGAATTTGGCGGGTCTGCCGGAACATACTCGTGGCCGATAGCGACTCTCAGGCCGAGGATATACTCGCTGACCCAGACGGTACGTTTGCCTTCTACTATCGCTACATTCGAGGCGTACGTCAGATCGAAGAATTCCGAGACAAACAAACCGAGTCGATTGAAACACTCAATGAGCT
This sequence comes from Gammaproteobacteria bacterium, assembly GCA_022450155.1. NCBI lineage: Bacteria > Pseudomonadati > Pseudomonadota > Gammaproteobacteria > Gammaproteobacteria bacterium. The sequence goes on from JAKUQR010000001.1 coordinate 60,906, forward strand.
GCTTGAGGTTCCTCAAGCACTGGTCGATTGTGTGATCGCAGGATCCACGTCGACCGTGCTCGAACGACTGATTGAGATGACTGATACACTGGGCAGATTTGGCACACTGGTGATGGTTGCCCAGGACTGGGATGATCCAACCTTATGGCGATCATCGATGAAACGACTGGCCGAAGACATCACGCCGACATTGTCTCAGTACGCCGATCAGCTGCCCGCTTTGGACTGAGACTCCGTAGAATCATTATTTATAGCCAACACGTTAAGCCAAACTGATCATTCAACCCACACAAACCATGAGGACGACACTGTGATCGTTGAGCAAATCTGGACCGCAAATGCCTGGCGTAATTTCAACTACCTTATCGCTTGCCCTGAGTCAGGTGAAGCACTTGCAGTAGATCCGCTTGATCATGACAAATGCTTAGCCAAAGCTCAGTCGATGGGCTGGGAAATTACACAGATTCTCAATACGCATGAACATGGTGATCACATCGGGGGTAACGCGCCGATGGTTGCCGCAACCGGCGCCCGTATCATCGCTCACGCCAATGCACGGGATTCGATTCCAGACATGGATCAGGGTCTGACAGCAGGTGACGTGGTTAAGGTCGGGAAAACTGTTGAGTTGGAGGTTCTGGATACGCCCGGTCACACCATGACCCATGTTTGTCTTCTATCTCGTTCAGACCACCGCGCAATTTTCTGTGGGGATACGCTGTTTAATGCAGGCGCCGGAAACTGCCACAATGGTGGACACCCAGAAGAACTCTACGACACCTTCGCTACTCAACTTTCAAAACTACCGGACGACACCCGGGTCTACCCTGGTCACGATTACTGGGAGAACAACCTCGACTTCACCCTTGACCGTGAACCGGACAACCAAAAAGCCCGCGACCTGAGAAACGACAACGGTACGCAGGATCCAGAGCACGCGTTGGTTTCCACGCTCGGCCTGGAAAAGGAAATCAATACATTTTTCCGGCTCCAAAATCCGACAGTAATCAATCGACTCAAAGAACAGTTTCTCGACCTGCCAGACGACCCTGACCCCAAGACTGTCTTTGTGAAGCTCAGGGAGCTTCGCAACAGTTGGTGAACGAAAGTGGCACCGTGCATTCTTTTGCGCCAATCCATACGATTTAAGCGTTGCCGGCCTGAGTAACGCGGACCACTGCTCGACACGAAAAGCAACCGGCGATGACTGACCTGTTAAGCAACACAGAAATCGAGCGCTACCATCACGATGGATACGTCGTGCCTGACTACGCGTTGCCACCCGAAAAGATGGCGGAGCTTGACTCTGCGTTGGAGGAAACAATTGTTTCTAATCCTTCGGTACGTCCTGAACACCTGGTCAGCGCTCATATCGACCGCCTGAATGATGAAGGCATACGAGGTCACAGTGCATGGTTGAACCTTGCCCAAAACCCGGAAATCCTGGATCGGGTAGAACAGTTAATCGGACCTAACATCATTCTCTGGGGCTGCCAGGTGTTCTGCAAACCCGCTTCTGACGGCATGGAAGTGCCCATGCACCAGGATGGTCACTACTGGCCGATTCAGCCGCTTGCAACCTGTACAGCCTGGGTCGCCATTGATGACAGCAATGTTGGTAATGGCTGTCTTCGCGTCATTCCGGGTTCGCATTCAGGTCAGCATTACTATCAGCATTCGAAATCGGACCGGGAACATCTGGTGCTGAACCAGCATGTGGACGATCCACGTGTTGATATCGGAAACGCCGTGGATGTCGAGCTTAGCCCCGGACAGTTTTCGCTGCACGACGTCTATATGATCCACGGCTCCAATCCAAATACCTCCAATGAACGTCGGGCTGGTGTCGCTATCCGCTACATGCCAGCAACCAGCCACTTCAATCGCTCGCTTTACGAAACCAGCGATGGTTCAGGCTACCTGGTCAATTTTGCGACAAGACCGTTGTGGTTACTGCGGGGAAAAGATCGAAGCAACAATGATTTTCAGATTGGCCATTGAGCCCTGCGCGCATCAACGGTCAGCACGAGAACAGTTCCAAATAGATACGTTCATCTTCTACACAGCGGAGACTTTGGCATGTTGATTCAGGTTGATCTGCTTCGATCTTTGGTCGCCGATATTTTTGCTAAAGCGGGCTGTAGTCCAGAGGAAAGTGAGCGCATCGCCCGACACCTGGCATCGGCTAACCTCACAGGTCACGACAGTCATGGCGTCATCCGAGTGCCCAGGTACGTCAGTTGGCTTGAATCGGGCAATCTCAGAGCTGGACAGAATCTCACCATAATCAGCGAAACCGACCTGATCACGGTCGTCGATGGCAACCGTGGGTTTGGGCAAACTATCGGTGAACAGGCTGTACAGCTTGGGATCAACAAGGCCCTTAGAAGCGGTATATCTATCGTTGCATTGCGACAGTCGGGACACCTTGGAAGGATCGGTGACTGGGCAGAAATCGCGATAGAGGCTGGACTGATTTCCATTCATTTTGTCAATGTGGCCGGCAGCCTGTTGGTCGCTCCCTTTGGCGGCGTATCAAGGCGGATGTCAACTAACCCTGTCACGATTGGTGTACCGCTGGGAGACAGTGAGCCGTTGATTCTCGATTTCGCAACCTCCAGCGTGGCCGAGGGCAAGGTTCTGGTTGCGGCAACGGGTGGCAAACCGCTGCCGCCGGGTTCACTGATCAGGGGAGATGGGCAACCCACTGACGATCCAAAAGCACTCTACGGAGAGGCCGATCCCGCACGCACCAACGATGTTCGAGCTGGGGACGGTGCCATTCGGGCGATGGGTGAACATAAAGGATCAGGTCTGGCACTGATGTGCGAGGTACTGGCCGGTGCTTTGACTGGCGGTGGCTGCGCGGGACCGGACAAGCCGTATATCTTAAACGGCATGCTTTCGATCTATATCTCACCGGACCATCTAGACACAGACCAGGTCTTCTTGCAAGAGGCGCAACAATACATCGCATTTTTCAAGACCAGCAAGCCAGCCGAACCAGATGGCAACGTACTCGTGCCGGGAGATATGGAACGCCAGCGGCGTCTAGAGCGTACAGCAAATGGTATTGAATTATCCGAAGACGTATGGCGCGCGATCCTTGACACTGCTCGTGACGTTGGGCTCTCAAATTCAGACATCCTCGCATCAACCCAATAACCTGGAGACCAGTATCATGAAAGCCGTACGGATGGACTACCATGGAACCCCAAACGAGGTTGCCTACTGTACCGAGCTCCCCGATCCCGCTTCACCGGCACCCGATGAGGTCATTGTCAATGTGGCTGCATTTCCGATCAATCCGGCAGACCTGCTGACGATTGAAGGCCGATATGCGACCCGCCCCCCGCTGCCTTATACGCCCGGTGCCGAAGCCGTCGGGCATGTCGGCGAAGTGGGCAGCGCGGTTAACGACTTTCTACCGGGCGACCTAGTCTTACTGCTGAGTCGGGAGAACTGGTCCCAGAAACGAAAAGTCAAAGCAACCGAACTTCTAAAGATAAACACTGACTCTGGTGACCTTCTTCAATTCGCCATGCTGAAAGTAAACCCGGCCACCGCCGCCCTTATGCTACGGGAATATGTGAAACTGGAACCGGGCGACTGGATAATTCAGGACGCTGCAAATTCCGGAGTTGGGCACTGCGTAATACGCCTGGCTGCGAAGGCCGGGATCAAAACAATTAACGTCGTACGCCGGGAGACACTCAGTGCCCCGTTGCGAACCCTCGGAGCTGATGTGGTGCTGGTTGGTACTGACAGCCTCTCTGAAAGAGTCGAGGAAATAACCGATGGCACCGGTGTACGGCTGGCTATCGACGCCGTTGCCGGGGAAACAAGCCTGCACCTTGGCAGCTGTCTCGCCGACGGTGGCGTGATGGTCAACTACGGCATGTTGAGCGGCGAACCATGCATGATCATGCCCGACTGGATCGTCTTTCGGCACCTCACCCTGACCGGATTCTGGCTCGCGACACGGCTCAGGGACATGCCCCGGAATCGCATGGAAACGCTCTACGAGGAACTTATCGATGACATCGCTCAGGGTGTACTCCATGTTCCTATAGAAGCAACATACGACATCGAAGACATTAAGGATGCTCTGGCTCATGCGGGCCGCGAAGGCAGGAGCGGTAAAGTCCTGGTTCTGCCGAACAACATGTCCTGACGAACCCTTCCATTGTCTACACGAACAAGGAGGATGACCTCTTCAAGCGTTCACACAGTCTCCATTGGTCTCAATATCAAAGCTGATTGTGTCCAGGTCAGACAACAACGCTGTAGCTTGTTTGTCAGACAACGGCACCAACGGAGGTCTGGTTAAGGCCCAGCTGGGTCGCTTCGTGAATCGCGCCGTCATTGCCTTGAGCGCCGGGATCATGGGATAGGTCTGAAGTGTCACTCGGATCTGACTGATACGAGCCTGAAGCGCCTCTGCAGATGCCGAACCTTCCTTCCAGGCGCTATAAACCTTACGGATTCCCGCCGGATTGGCGTTACCACTCGCCGTGATACAGCCGGCGCCTCCGTGACGTAATGTATCGAGAAGAAATCCTTCCGATCCCGCAAAGGTTGAGAAACCCGGGAAACGATCCAGTATAGCCTTTGTATTGTCCCAATCACCTGAACTGTCTTTAAGTCCAACAACGGTATCCGGATAAGCGTTGATTAATCGCTCGATCAGATCAAGACCGATAGAAATTTGGGCAACAGGCGGTATGTGATACAGATAAATCTTGAGGCGATCATCACCGACACGCTGTATCACCTCCACAAAACTGGCATACAGACCTTCCGTATCAACGGCTTTGTAATAGAACGGTGGCAACATCAGGACACCGCCACAACCGTGATTGACCGCATGAGCAGTCAATACACTGGCATCCATTATTGAGCAGGCGCCGGTACCGGGCATCAGTCTGGCAGCGGGTACACCGCTTTCAACCAACGCATCCAGTAATTGAGTCCTCTCATTAACCGTCAGCGAATTGGCTTCGCTGGTCGTGCCGAAAATCGCGAGCCCATCAACGCCCTGGCCAAGCATCCACTTGCAATGAGTTACAAACGCCTCGACATCTGGAGACAGATCATTCTTAAACGGCGTAATCACCGGCACCAGTACACCACTAAATCGTTGACTACTCATCGCTACGCCTCCCGGCTGTTCATAGATTGTGTAACTAAAATCAGTCATTTATCCGATATTCACGGATAACATCAGGATCGGGATCCAGTCCGAGTCCCGGCCCTTCAGGAACTCGGAACTCCCCATCGACCGGATCGATGGCCGCCCCATAAAGGCTCGCTTGCGGTTCCATGTAGAACCGCTCAATAGGAATGTCTCCGGTCATAGCCGAGATCAACTGGGCCGTCGCGAGAAAGCCCGGACCAAAATAAGGTGAATGAGGCGCCACGGAGACTTGGCGCTTTCGGGCCGCTTCATCGACTTTCAAAAATTCAGTGACGCCACCGACCTTTGTAACACTGGGTTGTGCAAAATCCACAGCACCAGAATCGAACATCGATTCGAACTGCCAGTGTGTACACGCATTCTCTCCGGCCGCAATCGGTATGTTGTAATCTGCACGCAAAGCTGCCAGAGCAGCAAAGTTCTCAGGCGGCCAGACCGGCTCTTCCAGCCAGTGCAGATTGCAGTCACCTAATTGCGGGATCATATGCCGAGCTTCCGAGACCGACCAGGCACAGTTGACATCCAGCATGATCGGCACCTCGGCACCGGCTGTTTCTCTCGCTGCCTTCACAGGTTCAGGGGTTGATTCATGTAGTTTAATCAGTCCATATCCATTTGCCATGGCATGAGCTGTCTGTTCAGCAACGATCTCGGGGGCGTGGTACTTGAGGAGGCTGGCATAAGCAGGTAATTTTTTCTTATCTCCGCCAAGCAATTGACCTAACGACTGTTCTGCCGCCTTGCCAGCTAGATCCCACAGTGCGATATCAATTCCGGATATAGCGAACATTGAGATCCCGTATCGGCCCCACAGATGCATCTGAACCTGCAGCTCCTGAATGACCTGTTCCCGATCCGACAACTGCTTGCCCAACACCATCGGTCCGGCCACATCTTCAATCATGGCGACGACTGCCCGACGACAGTTATAGCTGAAAGCTTCTCCCCAACCCACCAGCCCCGCATCGGTTTCCAGACGCACCAGAACAATATCCAGGGCCTGCCAGTCGTTCCCTGCCCAAGCGATCGAGGGGCCCCCGTGTGTAAACGGGATCTTCAGAGGTATCGCGTCGACACTGCTAACTTTCACAGCTTTACTCTTATCTTTCCTAGGAGGCCTAATCACTGCTCGACGTCCGTTAATGAAAAGTCGGTGCGCAACCGGAACTTTTTATATGTTGAGAACCCAACGCAGAAATTTATTAAGCACCACTCATGCTAGACTGCCACAGTTCATGTTGGCAATATTACTCTAGAATCCATACACCCTGCTCAGGTAGCATAGACATTCTTAAACCAGCGCCCTAAAAAGGAAGCAACCATGCCCAAACAAAGGCTGGCGTCATCAACACCCTTCATGATCGCCGAAACAGAAGGCAATATCGGCTGGATGATTTTCAACAATCCAGACAAACACAATGCCGTCAAGGCGGAAATGTGGGAGGCGATTCCCCAGATACTGGACACATTTGAAGCAAATGACGCCGTCAAAGTGGTGGTGCTCAAAGGGGCTGGCGAAAAGGCCTTTATCTCTGGCGCAGATATTTCGGAGTTTGAACAGGTCCGGTCCTCAGAGTCCGCGACTAAACACTACGAGGATATCGCAGATACCGCGACAGACAGGCTATACAGCTGCACTAAGCCGACGATCGCGATGATCCGAGGATACTGTATTGGCGGTGGTGCAGGCATTGCTGTGAGCTGCGACCTGCGTATTGCAACAGAGGCATCCAGATTTGGTATCCCGGCTGCGAAGCTGAGCGTGGGCTACCGCTACGGCGGTATTCGAAAACTGGTTGACCTGGTCGGGCCTTCGGCTGCCAAAGATATCTTCTTCACAGCCCGCCAAGTACCGGCCCCGGAAGCCCTGACCATGGGATTGATCAACAGAATGGTCCCGGATCAGGAACTGGAAGCGATAGTCCAGGACTATTGCCAGTCGATCGGTGCCAATGCACCGCTCACAATTACTGCCGTCAAACAGATCGTTGGGCAGATTTCCAAACCTGGAGGTTTTGACCAGGCACTTTGTGAACAGTTGGTCGAGAACTGCTTTAGCAGTGAAGACTACATCGAAGGCAGGCGAGCGTTCATGGAAAAAAGAAAACCGGTTTTCAAAGGCCACTAAATCTGATGGGCCCATCTCCTGCTTCAAATCACCGCTCAACTAGAACTCAAATACCCCCTTGCCGGTTTGCTGTTCATCGAACAATGAGTAGGCCTCTTCAGCCTGGCTCAGCGCATACCGATCGGTAAACAACGCGTCGACGTCGACCCCTTTATCGACGATAAACTGGGCACATTCTGCTTGCCCTGATGTTGAAAATGTCCATGACCCGATGACGGTCACCTGACGTCGCAGCATGTCGTTGCTGACATTGATTGTGACCTCACCGCCTTCACCCACAAAGCAAGCTCTGCCCCAGGTCCGCACACACTGAACCGCTGCCAGTCTGGCTGAAGAGGCTGAACTGCAATCCAGCGATAGATCCGCGCCAGCTCCATCGGTTAACTCCCGAATCTGATTAACGGCATTCTCCTGAGCCGGGTCGATGAGGATCTCAGCGCCAAACTGGTCTGCACGTAAGAGTCTTTGCGCACTGATGTCAATCGCGACTACACGAGCGCCCATAGCAGTGGCAAGTTGAGTCGCACTGAGTCCTACCGGCCCCTGCCCATAAATTGCAATCGTATCACCAGCTGAAATTTCCAATCGCCCCAGTGCAGCGTAAGCTGTACCGGTGCCACAGGAAATTGCAGCGCCTTCAGAGTAGGTTAGAGCATCCGGCAATGGAACCAAGGTGCTCGACGGTACCTTCATATATTGCGCATGCGCTCCATGGCCTGTAGCACCGTAGACCACAATACCTTCTCGACACAACTGCCCCCAACCGTCCTGACAGTGCCCACACACACCGCAGCCTTTATAGTGGTGAACCATCACCCGCTGCCCCACCTTTGCCTGACCGGGATCGACGTTGCCTCCAATCTCCACAATATCGCCACAGGGTTCATGGCCGCCAATCACCGGACTACCATCGCCCCCTAATCCCAGTGCCGCCGCACCACCGCTGACCCTGTAAAACTTAAGATCACTACCACACATTCCGGACGCTCTAATCTCTAAAATTACCTCATCTGGACCAGGTTCTGGATCGGCAAACTCCATGAACTCAAGCTTGCGATCTCCCATGAATACAACACCTTGCATAACGATGCCTCCTAAGATTGATTCTGAGAAATACGAACGACTGTCCCGTAAATTAATTTGCCAGCAAAGATGTTATCCGTGTCAGGGCTTCCTTTATGTTGTCGATGCTGTTGGCGTAGGAAAAACGTATGTACCCTTCTCCCAGATGACCAAAACTTGTCCCGGCTACAGTAGCCACACCCGCTTCTTCCAATAGTCTTCTTTGAAGCGAACGTGCATCAAGCCCTGTTCCCTCGACATTCGGAAAAGCATAAAACGCACCGCCTGGCGTACGACATCGGAATCCTGGTATTGCATTAAGACCATCAACAATGACCTGGCGACGCTGGTCAAAAGCGCGCACCATATCGTCTACTGCATCCTGGGGACCCTCAAGCGCGGCGATACCGGCATACTGCGTTGCTGCATTAACACACGAGTGGCAGTTAACAGCCAGTCGAGTTGCACTCTCTACCAGTGCCTCGGGCCACACGGCGTAACCTATCCGCCATCCGGTCATTGCGTAGGTCTTGCTCCAACCATCCAGGAGAATGAGCCGATCTGCAATCTCGGGGTAGCCCAGCAGAGAAACATGTTCCCGTCCATCGTAACTGATTCGCGAATAGATCTCATCACTGAGCACCGCAACATGTGAATGGTCAACCAGCCCCGTAACGAGTTTATCGATTTCATCACGGGACATGGCGCCACCCGTCGGGTTCGTGGGTGAGTTGAGGATCAACAGACGGGTATCTGGTGTGATTTGATCCAGTACAGCCTCGGCATCAAACGAAAAATCCCGTTCTTCCAGTAATGGTGTGGGCACCGCAGTCGCGCCTGAGAACTGAATTACTGATTCATAAATCGGAAAACCTGGATTTGGATAAAGTATTTCGACACCCGGTTCGCCAAACATCAAGATGGCAAAAAACATCGTCACTTTACCACCGGGCACCACAACAATCCGTTCTGGACTAATCTCAATCCCGCGCCTCAGGCGCAGATCAGTCACAACCGCTTCACGCAACGGCAGTATGCCCGGAGACGGGGTATAACCATGATGACCATCTCGTAGCGCTTTTATGGCTGCCTCAACAATATGCGCCGGCGTCTTAAAATCCGGCTGACCGATCCCCAGATTAATGATATCTCGCCCTTCGCGTGAAAGGACTTCAGCCCGCGCAAGAACCTCGAACGCGGTTTCAGTGCCGAGCCTGTTCATCTTTTCCGAAAGTTGAAGCATTACCTAATTTCCTGTCAACGGTCACCAATGCTGAATCATACCTTCAAACTCAGGCTGGCAAACACTCTATGACTCATCCAGTGATTGTTTTAGACTGTATTCCAACTGAACATACACCATTGTCTGGAATACTCTGTTGGAGAAGTCGCAATCGATAATCTAAACCCTCACGGCCGTGACCTTTTCCTGTCTTTGTTGGCACAGGAAGGTGTGACTCATCTATTCGGAAATCCTGGAACAACCGAACTGGCGATCATGCACGCTCTTAATGATCACCCGGAATTATCCTACGTGTTGGGGTTGCAAGAATCCGTCGTCGTGGCGATGGCGGATGGATTCGCCCGCGCCTCAGGCACTGTCACAGCGTGCAATGTACACGTTGCACCCGGCCTAGGTAACGCAATCGGCTCGATCTACAACGCGTACCAGAGCGGCTCACCGCTGATCATCACTGCCGGGCAGCAGGAACAAGGCCACGGCTTGACCGAACCCCTGCTGTACGGGCCGATGATTGACATGGCACGACCCGTCGTCAAATGGGCACACGAAATATCTCGTATTGAAGATATGCCTCGGATCATTCACCGAGCCGCAAAAATTGCGACTACAGCTCCAACTGGTCCGGTATTTCTTTCTCTACCGGGTGATATTCTGAATCAGGAAAGCCAGATCGAACTCGGCGTTCCCACTCGGGTTGATACCGTAGGACGACCATCTGAAAATGCTTTAGAACAGCTGACTAACACGATTCTTGCTTCAAATAGCCCCGTAATCGTTGCTGGTAGCGAAGTAGTCTCCAGCGATGCTCAAAATGAGGTAGCCAGCCTAGCAGAGACACTTGGCGCACCTGTCTACCAGCAGACGGTGCCCAGTGGCGCCCACTTCATCTCTGAACACCCTGCATTTATGGGCAGCCTTACCCGAGATCAGCAGCGGGTCAGGAATACTTTAGCGCCCTTTGATCTGATGCTCGCAATCGGCTGTGACATCTTGCAGATGTCTGTCTGGAGCCCTACTGATCCACTACCTCCAGAGCTTGAAATCCTACAGATCGGCCTTCGGGATTGGGAAATGGGGAAAAACTATCCGGCAAAAATTGCTCTGCGCCACGATGTCAGTGAAACGCTGGGCGCACTGGTGCCTCTTCTGATCCAACGAGGCGGACAAGATCTGAAAGACCGGGCATCTGCAGGAATGGAATCGTTAACATCATCTAACTGGTCGACAAATCGAGCTGCAAAAATGCAGCAGGCCACTGAAGATGCTAATACCCATCCTATCGAGCCAGAATGGCTCATGATGGCGTTGAGCAGTCAGCTCACAAAAAACTGCATTGTGGTTGATGAGGGCCTTACAGCCGCCAAGTCGCTGCTCGATTTTATGCCCTTGCGCGATCGCTATAGTTATTTCGGCATGGTCAGTGGCGGTATCGGCTGGGGCATTGCGGCTGCTATCGGCGTCCAGTTAGCTCAACCGGATCGGCGGGTTGTTGCAATAATTGGAGATGGCAGTGCAATGTACAGCCCGCAGGCGCTGTGGACCGCAGCTCATCTACAGCTGCCGATCACTTTTGTGATCCTTAATAATCGAGGCTACAGAATTCTAAAAGAGCGTCTCATTGCTTTTCATGGCGACGAACGGTTTATTGGTATGGACTTCAAGGATCCACCGATTGACATGGCAGCACTTTCAACTGCACTTGGCACTCCCGGGAAGCAGATCAACAAACCTGAGGAGTTCATCGCCTGTTTCTCGGAAAGTCTCAAAAGTACCGGGCCATCACTTCTGGAGGTGATGGTCGAACCGGGACCCGGTAGCTGACCGACCCCAGATTTCCTGCAGCGTAAGACTTTACCTCTTAGACGGTGATCAAGGGGTCAAGGCCCCAACTAAAAAACGGCTCTCCACCATCAGGTGTCACTCGAACCACTTCCTCTATCCAGATACGGTGATGCTCATCTCCCGGGTATAGAATATGTAGCGGTACCACCATATTCGCTTCAAGGCGCCAGTCATAGTTAGGCACACCGTCGGCGCCGAACTGTTCGAGCTCCATATGACTGAGACCCAGTCCATGGAAAAATATTAAAACGTCGTCAGCACCTGCGACTCCGCTTGTTCGATACACTGCTCGACCGACTCGCTGTAGATCGCTGATCGTTACCCCTGGACGCATTGCCTCCATCACCGCCGTTGCGGCATCCGCAGTAGCATTCGCATACTGTTTCGCATCACCTGTTGCTTCTCCATCAACCACCCAGGTCTTACCACCATCCCAGCAATAAAGATCGAGTGTCCCGTGGCAGTCAAATAAGATATTCATGCCGGGTTCCATCACAAAATCGTCTAACCTGGAATGCAATGTTACGGCCGGATCCCCACCGCAGGGATGGCCCCAAACCATTGCACCAGGATCTCGTACAAAGCCACCCATCTCTACCACAGATTTATGGTATTCATGGTTGAAATCCTGCCACATCATCCCCCGACTCCAAGCGTTGATTGATCGGCAGATTGCTTCTTCGTTGACAGTCGTTGCTCTTTTTAGGAGCTCAATCTCAACATCAGTTTTCACACAGCGGGCATACATCATTGGATCGTACCCATCGACTACTTCGATGGTTTCCATCCCCAGTTGCTGGCCAAATCGAAGATCGTCAAACGCGACCCTACCCGAACTCAGACCGAGGTCGGCCATCGCCTCACGACAAGACTGGGCAATATTATTGGCATAATGGGCGCGTAGATTACCTGCCCATGACGTACTATCTATGCCTGTAGGGAGAAAACGTTCCAGATCTCTATCTTGAGGCGGTAGATCCAGTGGGAGCATCACAGCCCGAAAAGCGCGGATATCCTCAATCCAGGTGGGTTGACTAATCAGGCTCCCCACATAGTAGTCGGCTACTACCAATATTGGGTGATCCGGTTGATGGCGCGAGAAAACCACCGCATAGGGGCGCGGTTCATCTGACTTGTGGGCAATCCCCTTGAATCCTGAGAGATAGTACATATTGTACGGAGAAGACACGACGACACCGTCCAGATTTCGAATCGTCAACGCGTCGACTAACCGTTCGATATTGCATAACTGTTCAGGAAGCGCTCGTGGAGGATATGGGATCATGAGAGGCGTTCCAGCAGATAAGGATCAGTGTACTGTGGATGACCGATCTCAACCTCCGGCGATTCGAGGTAGTAAATGGACTTCGCTGTCTGGTCCGATTTTTGCGAACCAGTCATCCTGATGAAGTACGCCATCTATTGAAATTGCCAGCTCATCCTCAATATCTTGGGGGATATCAGGATATCGGCGACGGAGATCCCGGATCAGACTCCGTATAGATCGACTTTCAAGCTCCAGCTCCGTTACGCCGCCGGTATACAGCTTCAGGTTGCCTGTCAGGACAATCCTTGCCATTGCAATCTATTGCTTAGGCGATCAGCTCAGCTCGAATCCTCAACTTGCGGATTCGATCGCAGCAAGCACCCGGGGTGGGGACATCGGCAGTTCGGTAAAGCGTATGTCCAAAGCATTTTCGACCGCGTTGGAGATCGCCGCCAATGGTGGTACCAGTGGGGTTTCACCCACCCCCCGTACCCCGTACGGATGCTCAGGATTCGGAACTTCCACAATCACGGTATCGATCATTGGCACATCGGAACACACCGGTACGCGGTAATCCAGAAATCCAGGGTTCTCGACTTTTCCGTTTTCATCGTAAATGTACTCTTCGTTGAGCGCCCAGCCAATTCCTTGGACCGCACCGCCCTGATACTGACCCTCGACATAGCTGGGATGAACCGCTTTACCTGCATCCTGGATCACTGTATATCGAGTAACGCTCACTTTCCCGGTTTCCTTATCAACGTCAACGTCGACAATATGACAACCGAAACTTGGGCCTGCCCCTTGAGCGTTGGTGGAACACCGGCCGACGATTGGGCCGCCACTCTTGGCCATATCCTTGGCAAGGTCCAGCATGAATAGTGGAGCTTCCTGATCGGCATGTCCATTTAGCGCCACCGCCTGGCCTTCATGCCACTCGATATCCTCTATGGGAATATCCCAGGTGGCAGCAGCACGTTCGCGCAGTTGGTGGATCATATCTTCTGCAGCACCGTGTACCGCAATACCGCCAGCAAAAGTAACCCGGCTACCCCCCGTCAGCATGTTGTAACCCAACGCACTGGTGTCGCCGATTATTGGTCTCACCTTGTCCAACTCTATACCGAGGGACTCGGCCGCCATCATCGTTAATGACGCTCGGCTACCTCCGATATCCGGGGTTCCCACCACCAGTGCGACAGACCCATCTTCACATAAATTAAGCGTTGCTGATGTCTGTCCACCGATATTAAACCAGTAACCACTCGCAACCCCACGTCCCTGTCCGGGGTTCAGGGGTGAGAGATAGTGATCGTGCTTTTGGGCTGCCTCTAACGTTTCAACACAACCAATGGGTCCAAATTTGGGTCCGTACGATGACTCAGACCCTTCTTTCGCGGCATTTTTCAGACGAAACTCGAGTGGGTCCATGTTGAGTTTTTTGGCCAGCTCATCAATAACCGACTCCACCGCATATTCGCCAAGCGGTGCACCGGGTGCACGGTAAGCAGCCACCTTCGGTCGATTACACAAGACATCAAAACCGATTGTTCGAACGTTTTTAAGATCATACGGTGCGAACGCACACTGCGCAGCGGCTGGTACCGGTGAACCTGCAAAAGCACCAGCCTGAAAGTTAAGGATAGCCTCACCGGCGGTGATGTGCCCATCCCGGGTCGCCCCAATGCGCACCTTCATGCTCGAGCCACAGGCGGGGCCGGTTGCCCGAAAAACTTCTTCACGGGTCATCACCATTTTCACCGGTTGGCACGCTTTACGGGACAGCGCCAGGGCCACAGGCTCGAGGTAAACCACGGTTTTACCACCAAACCCACCGCCGATCTCGGAAGAGGTCACTCGAAGCTTTGATACATCTATCTGGAGCAAGGTCGCACAGTGCCCGCGGGCAACGTAATGACCTTGCGTGGAGCACCACAACTCAGCTTGACCGTCTTCACTGAAACTCGCCAGGCAGGCATGCGGCTCTATATAGCCCTGGTGTACCGGTTGCGTCTTGAAGGTACGCTCAATAACCACATCTGCTTTTGCGAACCCGGCGTCAAGATCACCATGTCCAAATTCAACACGTTTGGCAATATTTGAGGGCTCCTTGGGCGCGGGCTCCATGCCTTCAGTAATCAGGTCCTCGCGTATCAGCGGGGCCCCCGGCTTCATCGCCTCCTCTACGTCAATTACATGGGGCAGAATTTCGTAGTCAACTTCAATCAGAGACAAAGCCTTACGAGCCACACGTTCATTGACAGCAGCCACCGCTGCGACAGCGTGACCCTCGTACAATGCTTTTTCGCGGGCCATGATATTCCGGGTCATGTCCCGGTAGTTGATCACCATTTCCCCGGCTGGCTGGACCGCTCCCGCGGGCTGATCGGGAAAGTCGTCGCGGGTCACTGCCGCCTTGACACCCGGCAGTGCGAGTGCCTTGCTAACATCTATAGACTTGATTCGAGCATGCGCGTGCGGGCTTCTGAGCACCTTGCCGTGCAGCATGTTCGGCAGATAGGTGTCGGCGCCAAACTTGGCCCGGCCCGTGACTTTATCGACACCGTCTGGTCTGGGCGCCCGAGTACCCACCCATTTCAGGGTTTTTTCCCGGGTTTCTCGGTCCGTTATCGTGTCATTGAATATTTTTTCTACTGCAGCGACCATGTTTATCCCCTCATTTCTACGGCTGTGTCCAGCACAGCGCGCACGATTTTGTCATAACCTGTACAGCGACACAGGTTCCCTGCCAACCAGTACCTGACTTCTGCCTCTGTGGGATCGAGATTTCGGTCCAGCAGAGCTTTTGCGGCCACCAAAAACCCCGGCGTGCACACGCCACACTGCAGTGCAGCGTGATCCAGGAATTTTTGTTGCAGTGGGTGTAGTTGATCACCAACCGCCATACCCTCAATCGTGGTTACTTCGTGGCCTTCGACTTCGGCTGCGAGCACGAGGCAGGCGCACACCAGACGTCCATCTAGCGTTACGCTACAGGCACCACAGTCACCCGATGCACACCCCTCTTTACTGCCGGTCAGGCGAAGTTCGTCTCGGAGCACGTCCAGAAGCGTTTGCTCGGTATCACACAAAAACTCGACAGGGTCGCCATTAATGGTCGTAGTAATGTGTTTTTTTGCCATCAACCCTGCTCCACTCGTTGTAATGCAATTCGACAGGCGCGGCCAGCCAGTACACCGGAAACTTGCGTGCGATAGGCAATCGTACCGCGCTTATCGTCAATCGGGCGGCAAGCAGCACGAATTGCAGAGATCATGTTTTCAATGGCCGCTTCATCCACGCTTGTTCCAATCAATGCCTCTGCCGCTTCTGTCACCAGCAACGCGGTCGCTGCAACAGCACCGAGGCCGACCCTTGCGAGAATACAGTTTCCATTTGAGTCGAGCGTTAGACTGACACCGACACCGACAACAGCGATGTCCATTTCCGTTCGCGGAATAAATCGAAGATAAGCGTCGCCAGAATATGGCGGCCTGGAAGGCAGCGTAAATGAAACCAAGAACTCCCCCGATTTCAAGTTAGTCATGCCAGGCCCTGTGCAGAACCCCTCAACTGGTAGTGTTCTCTCCCCGTCCAGTCCAGCAATGTGGCACAGTGCCCCGGCTGCAATCAACGCTGGCACACTGTCCGCAGCGGGCGACGCATTACACAGATTACCGCCCATAGATGCACGACCCTGAATCTGCGTGGAGCCAATCAGCTCTACAGCCTCCACGACACCGGGCCACAACTTCTTAAGCGCCTTGTGCTCATCGAGCTCTGCACCCGTAACCGCTGCGCCCACTCTGAACCCGCCATTCTCAGCGGTAATCTCCCGGGTCTCGGCTATTTTCTTGATGTCGACGACGACCCCAGGTTCAACTACACCCGAGCGTAACTGGACAAGCAGATCAGTTCCCCCTGCCAGTACCCGGCCGCTCCCTTCCGCGATCGCGAGGAGCGACACCGCCTCACCGATTGTTTCAGGTGTCTCATAGCGCATGGTAGTTATTTCCTTAACCTTTCTTTCAACACACGGCACTGAAGCTATTTTACTTGATTGCGCTATATTCTACCGACCACACAGGGATGAAGTACACGATTGCAACGCTCTACCTGGACAACGGCCACGTAAATTGGCTTTTGGTAGAAAACCATCACCCAAACTGGTCCTACCATTCCCATTGGCCGCTTGTAGTCATGTGAAGTCAGGATCAATAATGGCTATCTGAGCCGATTGAACAGGTGTGCTGTGAGCAACATCGGTTGCCAGGACTTGGTCGAACCTAGCTAGCGCCAGCACCTTGCTCGGATAATCCACACTGCCGCAGGCCGAATCTCATGCCTTTGCTCGAACTTGGCCCGAACGACGGGCTTTATTACGAACATGACCACCCCACTGAAACAGGCGCGCCAACCTTCGTTTTTGTTAATCCGATTACGGGCAGTGTTGATATTTGGCAGGCAGAAGTGGCACCAGCGCTGCGTGATGCGGGTTACGGTACGCTGGCCTATAACTTCCGCGGCCAGGCGGACAGCTCCTATCAGGAAGGCACAGTCCTTAACGACCAACTGATTTCAGGGGACTTATCACATCTGGTAAACACACTGGAGATCGACCAGCCGATTTTCGTCGGTCTGTCTATAGGCGGTCTGTTTGCACTGCAGGCACACTTAAGCGGCGTTGGTGCAACAGGCATGGTACTGCTGAATACTCTCAGAACCATCGGCCCCAGGATCGCGTGGATCAATGATGCGGTGGTACGGACGATGGAAGTCGGCGGACCACAACTGATGGGTGACATCATGACTCCCCTGATCTGGGGACCGGCGTGGCTGTCTGCCAATCGAAGTAATTTCCTTCAGGACGAAGCTGACTACACCCCCCTGGACAAAAACTCGGGTGCCTACAATCTGCTCAGCAACATGGGTGCGGCCGACTGGGATGTGAAGTATGAAGATATCGATTGTCCTGTTCTTGTGGTGATGGGTCTTCAGGATCGTGTCTTCTACGATGCTGAGGTCGTTGCCCAACTGATGCGACGTATAGCAGACGTCCGGCGTGTAGACATTCCTGATGCGGGGCATATGCTGCCGCTGGAAGCACCTGCCGACCTTATACGGGAACTCGAACAGTTCGCAAACAATCTGTAATCCGGTTGCGAATCACCAAAGCCCTCACTGTCTATTTGTCTACATAAACCCCTTGATGCTAAGTTCACTGCGCACGTCCCTGTTTCACATTATCAATCGCCGATTTTTCTTCGGCTGGGTAATTCTCCTAGTCACCTGCTTTGCCATGATTGCCAGCGGACCTGGCCAGTCGCACCTGATCGGGCTTTATTTCGAAGACATCAGCCGCGAAATGACCTTTTCGTTTGCTGCCGACTGGATGGGCAGTAACCGTCAGACAGCGATCACCTTCGCTTATGGTGGTGCTACTTTCCTGGCCGCGTTCCTCCTGCCCTATGTGGGAAAATTGCTCGATCGCTATGGTCCGACTGTAATTCTTTCTCTAGTCATCGTGGGCCTGGCTGTTACAGCAACACTTTTCAGCCTGGCCCGTGAGTGGGCTGTGGTTGCTATTGCATTCGGTTTTCTGCGTTTTCTGGGTCAGGGCTCTCTGATGCTGGCCTGCGTCAACCTGGTCTCGCAATGGTTCGACCAAAGGCGGGGATTCGCACTGGGGATCATGTCGCTAGGATTTCCGCTGTCTATGGCTATGCATCCCCCGATCTGCCAGTCGCTGATCGATCTCGTCGGGTGGCGAACCTCGTGGGTATGGCTGGGTATTAGCACCGTGGTATTATTTCTGCCGCCGATCCTGCTTTTGGCGCACAGCAAACCTGAACTGCTCGGCCTTAAACCCGATGGCGCCAGTACAAACAGCGGTACTGCTTCAGAATCCGGGAAAGAACCAGAAATCTGGGGCCTGACTCGGGGCGAGGCCTTACGCACATCAACGTTTTATATCATCACCGCCGGCCTGACTGCATTGTCCATGCTGGTCACCACCCTGCATGTATTTTTTACAGGCATATTGACCAGTCATGGTCTGGAGCCACAGACCGCCACACTGATGTTTACTGTTACTGGAATCACAGCAGCTGTCTCAATGCCCATTGTGGGTCAAATGCTGGATAAGTTCCGCACCGACTGGATGTTCTGCGGCGGTCTGTTGGTGATGGTCGCGTCCCTGGTCTCGGTTACTTTTGTCAGTGACCTACCCAGTGCGGTCGTTTTTGCGATTATTTTCGGCATTAACAACGGTGTCACAATGACATTTTTCGGTTTCCTATGGCCGCGTTATTTTGGACGACGGCATCTTGGCAGCATCCAGGGTATTGGACAGATGGTGGGTATTGTAGGCGCTTCGATTGGAGCGATTCCGTATGCCATCGCCTACGACCGTGCGTGGGATCTCGATGTCACCCTTAGAGTACTGGCGCTGATGCCCCTGGTCTTTGCAGGTGTCGCTTTATTCCTTCGTGAACCCAAAGGCGATTTCGGTCACTGAATACGATGGCGTGATCAGACATCACCGGCGTAACAAACAACAATCCGCCAAAACTATCGGATTCTCAACTGCCTCAGCAGTAATTCCGGTTCCAGAGTGCTTGCAACGCTTCAGTCACCGAATTTGACAAAGGACTCATTTGTGTTGCTTCTATGGCTTCTTTCAGGTGAGACAACTCTGCGAGCCCAATTACCGCCCCATGGATCGCATCCTGATCCAGTACAAAACGCAGCGCTTTTTGAGCATCAGACCCGTCCATCTCTGCTAATACCTCGCGAACCATATCCGCCCTTTTTAGCTCGCTGTCATAGTCCGAATTTCGAGTCACTGGTATCTCCCGTCCATGCCGCACCCGACTGGCAAGGATTCCGGCGGCATATACCCGAATACCCAACACGCCGACATCAGATTGCTGACACGCGTTGAGCAGGCCTGTGTAATCCTCGCTGTGCCAGTGCCCCTTAATGTCGCATCCTGCGCTGGGGTTGATCAGGTTGTAATACACCTGTGCGGTATCTACCCGACCGCTTTGAACCACTGCACGGCAGGCACTGGCATCACCTAAAGCCGTGAAACCGACAAATTCGGTCAGACCTTCCGCCTGGATTCGATCAAGCGCATCGAGCACACCATCTGATCTCATCACCTCGTTCAGAGGTAGCTGGTGATCACCACTTCCCAGTTTATTGTGCAATTGAAGCAGTGGCACCGACGTCATTTTTAATCTGCGCAGGCTTTGCTCCAGTGACTGTCGAATCTGTCCCGTGTAATCACCGCCCTCTGGGTCGACCGCTACCTTGGTAGAAACTTGAGGACGATCCTTATCCGGCAGTTCACTCAGCAACCAGCCAACGACCTCTTCCGACTGGCCGTTTCCATATGAAGCAGCCGTATCAATCCAGTTGATACCAGCCTGAACTGCTGCCTGAAGCGCGTCCCGCCGAGTCTCATCACTGGCGTGCAGCAGAATCCCACCAACGAATCCGCCACCAAAAACCAGTTCTGAAATCTGCAGACCGGTCCTGCCGAGCGAGTACTTTTTCATGATAGCTTCTCCTGATCAGAAGCAGCCTGACTGCCGTGTAAGAGATTGACCTCGACCCTGCCGTAGCTCTCAACCTCAACATGAACAACAGACCCTACGGGCGGAGGGTTTCCACCACGCGCTTCTCGGGCAGCTACGATATTCTGTATCTGATAACCTTGCTCAGGATCAGCGGGCTGGGCTGCCGGTGGCAACATTGTCGTTCGCCGCTCATCCTGATGGGCTGGAACAAGCAGTTGTGCAGCTTGCCGAAGATCGTCTGTATTCATCAGTCAGGCAGAATATAGCCAGCGGTCAGGTCCCAGCCTCGTCTACTAAGCGCTATTGTACTGTTGATCTATACTAAACACAGCGCGCAGGATGTACTCTGATTCACCAGCACGGCTGCGACGATCTGAACAATATCCCACGGAGAGCATCGATGACAGGAGCACCCAGACGCCTCAGGAGCCGCGAGTGGTTTGATATCCCCGGCAACCCCAGTGCAACCGCCACCCACATTGAACGGTATACCAATTTCGGCATTTCCGCCGCGGAGCTTCGCTCAGGCAACCCAATTATCGGAATCGCACAAACCGGTAGTGATCTGGTGCCCTGCAACAGGATACATGTCGATTTAATACCCCGGATTCGCGACGGCATCCGGGAAGCCGGCGGCATTGCCCTGGAGTTCCCTGTTCATCCTATACAGGAAAGTGGCAAAAGGCCGACGGCGGCACTGGATAGGAATCTGCAGTATCTCAGTCTGGTCGAGGTCCTGTTCGGCTATCCACTCGATGGTGTGGTGCTGACAACTGGCTGCGACAAAACCACTCCCGCTATGCTGATGGGCGCTGCAACTGTGGATATTCCAGCAATCGCACTGTCTGGCGGACCCATGCTCAACGGGTACTGGCGTGGGAAACTCGCGGGATCCGGAACCATCTTATGGGAAGCCCGAAAACTTCTGGCTGAAGGTGAAATCGATGACGAAGAGTTCATACAGTTGGTCGCTGATGCCACCCCCTCTCCTGGCCACTGCAACACAATGGGTACTGCCACGACAATGAATTCGCTTGCCGAAGCGCTCGGCATGTCTTTGCCAGGCAGTACTGCCATTCCAGCACCACATAAAGAACGGGCCGAAACAGCCTATAAAACCGGCCGTCGTATTGTCGAAATGGTAGAAGAAGATCTAACGCCGTCAAAGATTCTGACCCGAGAAGCGTTCGAAAATGCAATCGTTGTTAACTCGGCAATCGGTGGCTCTACCAATGCTCCCATTCATTTGAATGCGATTGCCCGTCACGCCAATGTTGAGCTCGATATCAGTGACTGGGAAACTGTGGGGCTGGCCGTTCCCTTGCTGGTTAACCTGCAGCCCGCGGGCGAATACCTTGGCGAAGCCTACCACCAGGCGGGGGGCGTACCGGCCGTTATGCACGAGCTACTAAAAGCTGGAAAACTGCACGGCAGTTCCATGACGGTAGCTGGATCGACCGTTGAAGAGAACTGTGCCAATAGTCCATCGCTGAATCCCGATGTAATCAGACTGTATGCAAACCCAATGATGGAGAACGCCGGATTTGTTGTCCTCAAAGGCAACGTGTGTGATGCTGCAATTATGAAAATCTCTGTGATCAGTGATGAATTCAGACAACGCTATCTTTCAGAACCGGGGCAGGAAAACGTCTTTGAAGTTCGTGCAATCGTCTTCGAAGGTCCGGAGGATTACCACAAAAGAATCAACGACCCGGCCCTGAAAGTAGATGCACACTGCATTCTCGTGATCCGCGGTTGTGGTCCGGTCGGGTATCCCGGATCAGCGGAAGTCGTCAATATGCAACCGCCTGACGCTCTAATCCGGGAAGGCATTCGTGAACTGCCCACCCTGGGTGATGGCCGCCAGAGCGGCACCTCCGGTAGTCCATCGATTCTGAACGCTTCTCCTGAATCAGCCATTGGCGGTGGACTGGCCTTGCTGGAGACAGGGGATACTCTGAAAATTGACCTCAACCAGGGTACCCTGGATGTTCTTATTCCGGATGAGGAACTTGCGACACGCGCTGCTGTGCTTGAAAACCGAATTCCTGAACATCAAACACCCTGGCAGGAGATCTACCGCGATACTGTAGGACAACTATCGAGCGGCGGCATTATTGAACTGGCTACAAAATATCAGAAATTGAGAAACATTATCCCCCGTCACTCACATTAACCGACACAGTATTCAGCGTTCGACTTTGTCGCGAGGTTGGCCGGTCGATAGAAAGGCTTTAATGTTTTCGATGACGCGTAGACCCATTTCGTCACGTGTCTCAGTCGTGGCCGTCCCCACATGAGGTGACAGCAGGACATTGTCAAGACTGGTCAGATGCTCGCCAACCCCCGGTTCGGTGAGAAAAACGTCCAAGCCGGCGCCGGCAATCTTGCCCTGAATAAGCGCGTCAGACAGTGCTGCTTCGTCCACCACCGCGCCCCGTGCCGTATTGATCAACACCGCGCCAGATTTCATTTTGGACAATGCGTTGGCATCTATCAGGTTCCGGGTCTGTTCCGTCAGCGGACAGTGCAAAGAAACGATATCGGCTATTTGCAGCAGTTCATCCAGGGTAGCGCAATATCGTGCATCGCACGCCATTTCAGCCTCAGGTTTTGGAGTCCGGCTGTGGTAAACCACGGTCATCCGGAAAGCCGCGGCGCGGCGTGCAACAGCAGTCCCGATTCCGCCCAGCCCGATAATACCCAATGTTTTCCCCCAGACCCTGCTCCCGGAGTTAGGGTCATCAATACTTAAACCTTGCCAGCCGCCGGTTCTGATCAGGGTGTCGCCATGGACCAGGCGGCGGCACAAGCCGAGCAGCAGAGCAAATGTCATATCCGCAGTTTCTTCTGTTACAACGTCCGGGGTGTTGGCCACCACGATTCCGCGTGCCGTTGCCGCTGCGATATCGACATGTTCGGTGCCCGCACTGATACAAGCGATCAGCTTTATGGTGTCTGGGAGACTCGCGATGAATTCCGCATCCAGGCGGTCACCGCCCCACGGGCACAGTACAGTGGCCCCCTCACAGCGTGATCGAACCTCGTCCAATGAAAGTGGGTGATCCTCCTGGTTGAGGCGTACATCGAACTGCCTGGCCAATTCATCGCAGGCGCGTTGTGTCCATCTGCGAGTCGCCACAACCACCGGTGTCGTCATTCCTCTCTCCTGTCTACGGTCATATCTCAGCCGCTGTACGGATTAAAATGCATCGAGCGTATCAACTTAGCTGGACGGAGTAC
Organism: Gammaproteobacteria bacterium; assembly: GCA_022450155.1. NCBI lineage: Bacteria > Pseudomonadati > Pseudomonadota > Gammaproteobacteria > Gammaproteobacteria bacterium. The sequence continues at coordinate 84,471 of JAKUQR010000001.1, forward strand.
GGCGGGGCTTCACCTGGTAGATTGCGCAGCACTGTAACTAAAATTTAGCACCATTTGCAAACTGGCCGGATGACAGCCAATCTCGAAACCTTGCCTGGCACGTCGGTTCAGGTACAGTGGAGCATTCGTGCACGGTCACCTAGCTCAACCAACAATCCGGGGTTATCAATATGGGTTCTGACAAGAAGACAGCAATCATCACTGGGGCGGGGTCTGGCGTCGGCCGGGCCGCAGCACTGGCACTCTATGCGCAAGGCTATGCCGTGACACTCGCCGGGCGCAGATCTGACACGCTCAATACAACAGTAGAACTCGCCCAGGACGACGGCGAACGCATCCTGGTCGTGCCCACCGATGTCAGTGATCCTGAGTCGGTCAAAAATTTATTCGAAAACACCCGCCATCAGTTTGGCCGCGTTGATGTGCTTTTCAATAATGCCGGACTCGGTGCGCGACCTGTTCCGCTCGAAGAACTCACCATCGAGGAATGGCGGAGCGTTGTCGATGTCAACCTGACGGGCGCATTTTTGTGTACACAGGCAGCATTTCGGGTGATGAAGGCACAACAACCTCGCGGCGGTCGAATCATCAATAACGGATCGGTGTCCGCTTACGCACCACGACCGAACTCCGCACCTTATACGGCCACCAAGCATGCGATCAGTGGGCTGACCCGTTCGACGTCACTGGATGGTCGTGCCTATAACATCGCCTGCGGACAGATTGATATCGGCAATGCCCTCACCGAGATGACAGAAAAAATGTCCTCCGGTGTTCAGCAGGCCGATGGCAGCGTTGCGGTGGAACCGACGATGAACGTCGATGATGTCGGACGCGCTGTCGTCTATATGGCTGAATTGCCCCTGGATGCCAACGTACTTTTTATGACGGTGATGGCGACCAACATGCCGTTTGTTGGTCGCGGTTGAACGACACCCACGTATCTGCGCAGTCCTGAATCGTCACGTTCCGACAGTCAGCGGATCTACCAGTCTTTTCAACGCCGCCAGTGTGCTCAACGCCACAATCCTGCCGGTTCTGGGATTGTCGTCGGTTGGAACATTTTCTATCTTGAGTTCAAAACGGGCGCTGTCCGATTCCACTGTGATCAAGTGTGTGTTTCGATTGACTGCCGGGTCGGCCCAAACTTCAAGCCAGGTCCGATCCGGTCCGATACCGGCCAGCCCCAAAGCAGCGGCCACGTTAACATTGGCAGGAAACGCCGTCACGCCATCTCTTGCGGAGCCTTCAAACACTTTGAGCGGCTGATCAACAGAGTTCAGATCGATTTGCTGTTTTTCGATGTGCGGGGCGCCTGCCAGGGCTGCGGGCGGTTTTCGGGTAACGATGGTGACCCGCTGAATGTCCCCGAGCGCGGCGGCGCGTACGGCGTCAAGACCCAACACAGCGCCGCTGGGCACATTGATACGGGCACCAGTAATCTGGGCCATTTCGACCAGATGCCAGTTAGCAAGTAACCCCCCCACACTGACCGGAATCAATACTTTTCCCAGCCGTACTACCGGTTCGGCAACCTGACTGAACACTGCAGCAGGTGCACATTCGACCACCACATCGCAGTCTTTCGCAAGTTCAGGTAATGTTACGACTGGAACCTGCTGTCGCAGGCCACTCAATCTCAGTCGGGCTGCGTCTTTGTCACGCGCTGATACTGCAGTCAGCGTCAAACCTTCAAAGCCTTCATCCAGACGGCGTGCCAGCGTCAGGCCGATAGCGCCAAGGCCACCAATGCCAACCTTTAGTGGGGCTCTATGCTGTGTTCTCACGATGCGCAACTCCCACTAGTTCGTTGGTCGGCAACTGCCAACCCGAGCGCACCCTTCGCCAAACCAGGTATCCACTGATCGCAAGCAATATGACACCCATACTGGATCTGACAGCTCCCCCCATCATAAAGACCGGAATCGATATGGCTGCTGTCATGCAAGGGCTGTAGGCTAAGGTCCACCGGCGCCTGAACTGGCTACTTTGGTACAGCGGGAAAATAGCCGAAAAAAGAGCCAGCACCAAGAAAAGCAGTGACCACGGGCGAGTCACAAATGGCGACAGATCTGTCGTTATCGCAAAGGACCGGGCCAGATTGAGCTCAGCAATATTGCCCAGCACGACGCCAAGAATCATCGGCGCCAGGGGAAAGCCAAAATGCCGCATCACCAATCCCAGGATCCCAAACCACAACAGGGTCCAAAGGTCGAATTCGACGTTATTGATTGCAAAAACCCCAATACCGCAAAACCCTAGAATTACACTGGCTAATATGTACATTCGTACCTTGGTAACCAGTACGAATGCCCTGAGCATGAAAGACTGCAGGCCCAGCATCAGAAACGTCGCGACAAAAAACGCGAGGAAGATCGAATAGGCCAGAACCGGCTCCTCTGCGATGAACGTGGGGCTCGGGATCACGTCGTGTATCAGCAGCGCACCGAGCATCACGGCCGTTGTCACGTCACCGGGAATACCCAGCGCCATCATCGTAATCAGTGCCCCCCCTTCCACTGCATTATTAGAGCTTTCCGGTGCGATGATGCCCTCGGCAATACCGGTTCCAAATTTTTCAGGATGCTTGGAGACCTTCTTCGCCTGATCATAAGCGAGGATGTTGGCGATCGAGCCGCCCGCACCCGGGAGAATGCCAGTAAACACACCAATCAATGAAGAACGAACGACCGTTGTCCAGCGTTTCAGCACCTCGCGGATCGCCCGCCGGTGCTCGATTCGGACGTGAACAGTTCCCCTCTGGCTCAGGGACTTTCTCGCCGCCGAGCGATCTTGGACATCACTGAGCAGTTGACTAAACGCGAACAAACCTATCAACACCGCAATAAAATCAAACCCCTGCAATAACGCATCAGAGCCAAAATTAAAGCGTGCCATGCCCACCGCTTCGTCCTCACCGACTGTCCGGATCAGCAGTCCCACGGCACCGGCGATCAGTCCCTTGATAAGGTCCTTGCCTGCCAGGCTGGCGGTAATGGTCAACGCAAACATCACCAGCATAAAATAATCCCAGGGATTGAATTCCAGACCAATCCTGGCGAGTTGCGGCGCTAGAGTCACCAACAGGACGGCACTGATGATACCGCCGCTGAACGACGACCACACACCGATGCCCAGGGCAAGCCCTGGCTCACCTCTTCTCGCCATCGGAAATCCATCAAAAGTCGTCGCAACGGATGACGGTGTACCGGGAATACCAGTCAGGATTCCGGCCATCAACCCCCCGGAAAGACCCCCCACCAATACACTGACCATAGTCGCTAAACCCTGTGATGCAGGCATACCGAAGGTAAATGGGAGGGTCAACACTATGGCCATCGCGATGGTAAATCCCGGAATGGCACCTGCAATCAACCCGCCAGCGACACCAATCACCATCAGCATTACTGTCTGCAGCGTGGCAAGTTCAGCCACAGCGCCCAGGATATTATCGATGATCATAACTACTGGAGGATGCGTCCTGTCGGGCTACCTAAATGGATTAAAGATCTCGCCCGGCGGAAGCAGAACACCCAGTCCAAAGGTAAAAATGCACCACATGCCACCAACAGTGGCGAGTGCAACAAGCGCGTGGACAACCAGATTGCGAGGCGACCATCCTCCGAGTACACACTGCAGCAGGAAAACAAACGTCACACCACCGATCAGCATACCCAGTACTGGCAAGCTGGCAACATAACCGAAAAACAGGACAAAACACCAGATCGGATTCTGCCAGATCGAAAACCAGTGTTTTAATCCCTTGCCAGCTGTTGATGATGAATCGTCAAACGTCCTGGTGCGCCGAATCGATTGAACAAAATAAAGGACTGTCAGGACCGACAACGCGACCAAGACAACGCGCGGCCATGCCGACGGCGGCAACACACCGTAGTCCGGTTCGCGGATAGAGAAACTGGCCCAGAAAAATATTCCGCAGAAAACCATCAAGATGATGGCAATGACAGTATCCCGGTTTAGTCGATTCATACCACTGTGGCAACGTCATAAAAGACGCGCGGCACGACGATCGCCGTGCCGCGCATATCACACATTGAGGTCGTGCAATTACTTCTTGAACATTCCGATCTTGATGGCTACCTTTTCATGATCAGCATAGGCTTTGTCCGCCCAGGCGCGATAACCCGCCGGGCCAACCCAGTTAATGTCTGTACCCTTCGCATCCATCTGAGCCAGAAGGTCGGCATCTTCAGCTGCGGCCTTAAACACACCAGACCAATGCTCGATCACATCGGCTGGCGTGCCTTTAGGCGCTACGATTCCCCGTTTTAGGGCATAGACAAGATCAACACCTTGTTCTTGAAGAGTCGGCAGATCAGGCAAGTGCTTTGAACGTTCCTCCGCGGCTATGCCGTAGGCTTTCAGGTCGCCATTCTCAAGGTACTTGCGGCCTGAAGCCACATTCAGTGTGCCCAATTGAATAGCATTGGACAGCAATGCTGTCATCCGCTGACGTGTTCCATCAAAAGGCACGTACTTGAATTTCATCCCGGTCAGATCTTCCAGAATCAGCCACATAAACTGACTCGTTGAACCGAACGTGGCTCCCGTGAGAATGGTTTCTGGCGCCGCTTTGGCTGCCTGATCCAACTCCGCCAGGGTGTTCCAGGGTGCGCTACCGGCTGCGCCTATGATATCCGGAGTGGATGTCAATAAGGCGACTGTGTCGAATGCCTCAAAGCTGAAATCGATCCGACCGTTTAGGTAACTCGTGATAGCACTCTGATGTATTGCAAATAACGTACAACCATCAGCTTTTGCCTTTCGAGCCTCCTTCGCACCCTTGTTACCACCTTGGCCAGAAACAGTAACTACTTTGATCTTAGGCGTGACATCGAGATTTTGAATCGTATTTTCAAATATTGAAAAGATGACATGGGTGCCCCCGCCCGCTTTCCATGGAACGATGAGTTTAGCTGTCTTACAAGGAATATCTGCGGCCATTGTTGGTCCCGATACCCAGGCCATAGCAACAACTGCCACTGAACAAAAACACCTGACTAAAATTTTCATGAAACAGTCCTCCATTAGTTACGACCTTGACCGCGGTCGTTTTGCGTTTGCTGGAACCTTATTCTCCTTGCCGGCTACTGTACTGCGCTAGCCAGCCGACATAAGTGCCATTGTTGACAAGTTTGGTCTGTGATGCAAGGCATAAGGCGTTCCCTACTGGTCAGACAACTGATCGACTATATGGCGAGCGATCGGAAAACACGAGGTGGCAGCCGGTGACGGTGCATTACACACGATCAAACTGTTACCGGTGTGATAAAACAGAAAATCGTCGACCAATCGTCCATCAGCACTGACCGCCTGGGCGCGAATTCCCGGTGGATAAGGCTGCAGATCACCCAACTGTACACCGGGGCTGTACTTCTGCACCTCTTTGAGAAAGCTCGGTTTCCACAGGCCTTTCTTGAGTTCCTGCATTGCAGCGGAGAGGTTCTTCCAGACAACCCTGCGGAAACCGGGAAACCTGACCATCTCCAGTGCATCTCCGCTGTCAAATGCAAACCGGCTGTACCCCTCACGTGAAAAATTGACCACGGCATTAGGACCCACCGTCACAGAACCGTCAATCATCCGCGTCAGATGGACGCCCAGAAACGGTAATGCCGGATCAGGTATGGGATAGATCAGGTGCCGGATGATCTGGTTATGATGCGCCGCCAGACGATAATAATCACCACGAAACGGGATGATCTGGAAATCCGGCGTGCCTCCCAGCGAGCGAACCAAGCGATCTGCCATCACACCACCACACCCAATCAACTTGCGGGTCGTTATCCTGCGGGCGTTACTGCGGACGATGACATCATTATCGGATTCAGTCAGGTCATCTACGTGGCTCCCATACAGAATTTCACCGCCGTCGGACTCAATCAGTTCAGCGAGCTTGTGACAGATCGCGCTGTAGCTCACAATGCCTGTGGAGGGTACGCGAATTGCGCTGAGCCCGGAAATATTCGGCTCGGCCTCAACCAGCTGCTTATGATCCAGAACGTCGATAGTCAGCCCGTTCTGTTTGGACCGCTCGATCAACACCTGCATACGTTCAACTTCGATTAGGTTAGTCGCGACCAGGAGTTTTCCACATTCGTCGAATTCGATGCGATGTTCGCGACAGAAGGATTTAATGGCACGGTTTCCCTCAAAACAAAACCGCGCTTTCAAGCTACCGGGCGTATAGTACACACCCGCATGAATCACACCACTGTTATGGCCGGTCTGGTGATACGCAGGTACTTGCTCTTTTTCGACAACACAGACCCGACTGCCGGGATAGCGCTGCTGTAGTTCCCGTGCCGTGCTCAGACCCAGGATACCTGCACCTATCAGCAGAAAATCATAATCCGTCACAAACCCTCCCTCGGGCTAATCGGTACAGGTACTGCTGCATACCGCTTTCAATAAGCTTTGTGAATCAGAAGGGTGCCCTCTGAGAGCACTACAGTGCAAGATTCAGGCACTGTGCCAGCGCCCACCAAGCACCCTTGCATCACCGGTCAGCCGCGTATTGCCTGTACGGATGAGACCTTCCACATCGGTGAACTCGAAACTGCCCTCATCCAGATTCAAAACGGTCGCATCGCCCGGACTGCCTGGTTTTAGAGATCCCAGTTCGGGTCGGCCGATGGCAGCAGCTGGACCACTGGTACTGGCTGCGATGACCTCATTCAAAGAGACCCCCAGCGCCAGAAACTTTGACAACGTGTTGAGCTGACTCTGCGCACTACCGTCAATGCTCAACACATGCACATCGCTTGAAATGCACTCGGGAAGAAAACCAGCATTGATCATTGCCTCTGCCGTGACAAACCCGAATGAGCCTTGTCCATGCCCAATATCGAATATCACTCCCCGTTCCCTTGCCGCGATGATTTCTTCCCGAACCGCACCATCTCGCATTCTGGCAGGTGCATTAGGAAACGGGCGAAAACAATGGGTCAGAATATCACCTTTGCGCAAGCGGGAGACGACTTCCAGGCGACTGGGCGGTGGCAGGTCGAGATGACACATCACCGGCAAACCCAACTCGTCTGCCACTTCCAGTGCCAGATCCAGAGGCGCAGCACCTTGGTCGTCACTCGCGCCCATACCCACCCGGACTTTTATCCCGACGATATCGTCGGGATAAAGCGACGCAACGTTTAGGCATGCGGTGGGATTCAACAGTCGCAGATCGCCGCACTCCCCGACCATGACCTCCCTGCTGAACGCGAATATGCCCGGGAACGAAATATTGAGAAACGCAAGAATTCTCGTTTCGGCGGGTTCGATGACATGCTTCAGAAAACCGATAAAGTTCCCCGGACCGGCAGTTCCTGCGTCAATCAATGTGCTCAAGCCGGACGCCTTTGCATACGCGTCCGGCTCAATACCGATCGCCGCACCACCCCAGTAAACATGCGTGTGCAGGTCAATCAGCCCTGGGACAACCAGCCGGCCCGTCAGGTCATAACTCTCCAGTGCCTCGCTGGCAGGGATAAACTCCTGAATAATGGCAACAGAGCCGTCTTTGAACGCAATATCACAGACCTCATCGAGACCGGCCTGGGGATCGATCACCCGTGCCTGCTTCAAAACCAGATCGTACATCGATGGGTCTCCCTGCCCGGGTGGGCTGTCTGATGCACAGTGTGTAAAATTACAGGCGGATATATCCCGTAAAAACAGCCATCTGTGCAGTCGTCCAACACGCCGTGGGGCTATTTCGTTTGTTCAAGGGAGAGTTTGACATGATTCTTGATTCCTATGAAACACTGCATTGCGACGCTGGCTGGCGAAAATTCTCATTTCTACGGTTAGTGGCACTGGATGGTACAACCGGGATTTCCGAATACAACGAGTCCTACGGCAGTCCAGGCCTCACGCAGGTCATCGAAGGGCTACTGCAATGGGTCGTCGGCAAGGATGTGCTGGCACACGAGCGGATCTCTGCCGAACTCTATGCGCGTACACGGCAAGCACACGGGGGCATCGCCCAGCAAGCGATTGCGGCCATTGAGAACGCCCTGATAGACCTTAAAGCACGGCACCTGAAGGTGCCGGTCTATGAACTTCTGGGCGGCATGATGCGGGAGAGACTGCCACTGTATTGGTCCCACTGCGGCACCTACCGGCTCGCGCAAACAGCGCACCATCTCGACAGCCCCCCGGTCAGCTCATTGGACGATCTGACCCGCTTGGGTGCAGAAGTTTCAGCTGCGGGTTTCAGCGCCCTGAAAACAAATATTTTTCTTTTTGACGGCACGCCACGGATGCATCAGCCGGGGTTCGCCAGAGCGCCGGGCTGGCCGGCACTGAATGCCGATCGTCAAATCATCCAGTCCCTTCGGAGCCAACTCGAAGCGTTTCGAGCTGGAACTGGCCCGGATATCGGGATCATGCTCGACCTCAACTTTAACTACCGCACCGAGGGCTACCTCGCGGTTACCCGTGCACTGGATGACCTGAACTTAGAGTGGTTCGAGATTGATATTTATGATCCAGCAGCACTGTCACTGGTCCGCAGGTCCGTCAGAACCCCGATCGCATCCTGCGAGTCATTGTTCGGACTTCGAGGCTATCGCCCGTTCTTTGAACACCAAGCGATGGATGTTGCAATCGTGGACGTGCCATGGAACGGTATATGGCAGTCTTTGAAGATCGCAGCACTGGCTGAAAGCTTTGAGGTCAATGTGGCGCCACACAACTTTTATGGCCATTTGTCGACCCTGATGAGCGCCCACTTCTGCGCTGCAATTCCGAATTTCCGGATTATGGAAATCGACATTGATGATGTGCCCTGGAAAGACGAGATCGTTACCCACACCCCGAATATTGTGGATGGAGAACTCAAGCTCTCCGAGAGAATCGGCTGGGGCACGGATCTGAACGACGACGCGATCCATCAGCACCCCGCCACGCCTTCAGGCCGTGAAAATTTTGAGCGGGGAATGGGTTGATCTGATTGCAGGTCGACCCATTGGCTTCAGATGAACCCGTCGAGACCACGCTAAGGCAGGCTTATTCGAGATGAACCCAACTGCCGGCTGGCTGACCCTCACCCAGGAAGAAACAATCGATCCCACCTTGCCGATCTGTGACCCCCATCACCATCTGTGGGATCATCGGCCAAACAGCGTACCCGACACCTACCTTTTGGATGATTTTCTCTCCGACATCGATACCGGTGAACACAATATCGTAGCTACTGTATTTATCGAATGCGGCACAATGTTCAGTGTCGATGGGCCTTTTGACTTGCGGCCGGTCGGCGAGACTCAGTTTGCCAATGGCATGGCGGCGATGAGTGCTTCCGGGCTGTACGGGTCAACACGGGTCGCGGCAGCGATTGTTGGCACCGCTTACCTGACCGCTGGGGACGGTGTTGCCTCAGTACTTGATGCTCAGTTAGCGGCCGGGGGAAGCCGCTTCAAGGGCATCCGGCAGGCAGCGGCAAGAGATGATGATCTCTTGGTGCCTGATCATAGAACCAGTCCGCGTCGAGGCTTGTACACGGACAAAACTTTTCAAGCGGGTTTTGCCCATCTGGCACCACGCAACCTGAGTTTCGAAGGGTGGTGCTACCATACCCAGATTCCGGAACTGACCCAACTGGCAAGTGCTTTTCCGGATACCACGATCATTCTGGACCACTTTGGCGGACCACTGGGCGTTGGGCGCTACGCTGACCGGCCGGATGATGTTTTTTCTGAATGGTGCAAAGTCATTCGGCCACTGTCGGAGCGCCCAAACGTCTATGCCAAACTCGGTGGTCTGAACATGGAGATCAATGGTTTTGGCTGGCACACTCGTCATAAACCGCCAGGGAGTGAAGAACTCCTCACAGCCACCCGCCGTTACTATGATCACACGATCGATCTGTTTGGGGCTGATCGTTGTATGTTCGAATCGAATTTTCCCGTCGACCGAATCAGTTGCAGCTACAATGTGTTGTGGAACGCATTCAAAAAGTTGACGGCTGCCTGTTCACCTACAGAGAAGTCACAGCTTTTTCACGATACTGCGTTAAAAGTCTACCGTTTGAACTGACCGGACCCCACCGACCCTAACATTCACGCGTCATCGAGCGCCTTGAATTCAGCGGGTGGCGTATAGAACGGCACCGAAACCAGGATTTGGTTTTCTTGGGCGATCAGACAACCAGCCTCTGCACTGATCTGCAGGTACTTCTGCCATCCAGGATCGGCCTGCATCGAAGCGCGTTTCCGAGCCCTGTCAGTAACATCGGCATAGGCCCAGATGTGGACATAACTATTCACGTTACCCACTTCAGTTCCTGCATAGACGATCGGCTGACCCAGGTGTCGGGTCTGCACCGCCCAGCCATGTTCTTCGTACAGTTCAAGCTGCTTCTTGATGGTACCCGCCTTAACCGTATACGTCCTATGATCAAATATCATTTTCATTCTCCTTAAGTTTTAGAACCAGGAAAATATCTGTCTGCCTGGACTTTGGTTTATTCTTTGTACTTCGCGCGCTTATCTCTGACCATTTGGAAAACAACCAAGACAACAGCAATACCAAAACCCAGATAGAGCCACTGTTTGTCATCCGTTATCATCAAAGCGATCACAGCCAGTGCAAAGCTCAAGCAAGCCAGTGTAGTACCGTTAAGCATATCCCTTACCTTGTTTAAGTTCCTGAGTAGACACTGGAAACAACATGCTTTGAATGATTGCTTATCTTCATGGTGTCTAGGGGTCGTCAGGGTAACCGAGTTCCCGCTCTGGGTTCAAGAATTGAAAACAGAAACACTTCCCATGGTCAGTCCCGGAAGCGAAGATTATGACGAACACACCACTTCAATTTCATTCACGTAGAATCCCACGACATGAGCTCACGACCAATGAGATCGGCAGGTAACCTATCAATATGACTGTCCGTACATCCAAAAGCACCCATGCCACGGTCTCTATGAAAGGCGGGGGTTACTACAGCCAAAGGACGCGCGGTGCCAAGGATGTAATCGATAATGCCGTAGGCATGCTGGAGGATGCTGTGTCTGCGCTGCCTGCGCGTGAAGGCGAACACAGTATCCAGATCGCTGACTACGGTGCTGCAGACGGTGGAACCTCAAAACACGCCATCTATCGAACCATATCTGCCCTGAAAGATCGTTATCCTCATCATCAGATCACAGTCACGTACTCCGATCTTCCTGGTAACGACTACTCCACGCTTTTCCGAAACGTCACCGGCGTTAACGACGACGATGGGAACAACTACCTCAAAGATTTTGACAATGTCTTCGTATACGCGTGTGGCACCGGCTTCCACAGCCAGTTGATGCCGGACCAGACTCTGGATATCGGGTTTTCAGCGACTGCAATGCATTACATATCTGAAAAGCCCTGCCAAATTCCCAACCATGTGCATATGGTTGGTGCGTCCGGCGATGCACTCGATGCGTTTTCACTGCAGGCGAGGGACGACTGGAACCGGATTCTGCTGTCACGGTCGGCCGAACTTAAGCCAGGCGGGCGGTTGGTATTCATGAACTTTGGTATTGACGAAGATGGGTGTTACCTTGGCAATACTGGTGGTATCAACATGTTCAACACTTTTAGCGAGATCTGGTGTGGGCTCCACGAAGAGGGACTAATTACCGGCGACGAGCTGGCTGATGCGACCTTTTCACAGTTTTACCGAACCCGGGAGGAATTCTGTGCGCCGCTGGTGGAGCCCTCTTCTGGGGTTTACCAGTCAGGGCTCCGATTGGTGTCCGCCCACACGGGCGTTGTGAAGTGCCCCTACCGCGCTGCTTATGAAGCAGCCGGTGAAGCCATGTCGGCCCAGGAATTTGCCGTCAGTTATATTCCTACTTTGCGGTCCTGGAGTGAAACCGTGTTTGCCACTGCGTTGGATACTGCGCGACCCGAGGATGAACGTGCAACACTGGTTGACCTGTTCTATCAGCGCTATGAAGATCGGGTCGCCGCTGATCCGATCGGCCATGCAATGGACTATGTTCACTGCTATCTTGCCATCGAAAAAATTCCCTGAAAAGCAGCAGAGCTACCGATTCTGCATTTATCCTAGATGGGGTCTCAGTATGCGCGAACTGTTGAAAATCAAAGACTTCAACGTTTGGTCATGATTTCACGTAAAGAACTTGCGGATCAGTGCCTGGAATTTATCTGCCAGTTCGATTCCGTACTGATAGGCACCAGCGATAGCACTGGAGAACCAGATCTGAGCTATTCGCCGGTGATCTATCACAACAGCATGTTCTATATTTTGATCAGCCAACTTTCCGCCCACACACGGCACCTGTATCAGCGCCCTACCGCAGCGCTGTTATTCATACAGGATGAGCGGGATTCAGAGCAGATCTACGCCCGTCGACGATTAAGCCTGTCCTGTTCAGCCCAGCCTTGTACACGGGACGACCAAACCTGGCAGACTCTGATACCTCTGTTCCGAAGCCACTTTGGCCCGATTATCGACACACTGACAGGTTTAAACGATTTTGTGCTGTTTCAACTTCAGCCCTCCCAAGGCAGGTGGGTGACCGGATTTGGTCGCGCCTACGGGTTCAGCGGAATGGACTTTCGAGAACCCGAACACCTGGGTGGAAGTTCTGCCGACAATACGTCAAGCAGCTGACCTGGCAGCCTGCTTCATACTGGTTTTAGGCTCGGTTATTTTCTGCCGACTGTTTTCGGTGGGTCGATTTAGCCTGGCGTCTGCTGTTTGCTCTGACGGACCGAGGTGAACTTTCCTCAACTGAATCGTCCCGTAACAGCGCCGAAAGTTCGTCGGCGTGTAGCGGGCGGTGGTGTCCCGGTTTCAGATCCAGCGGCAGGTTGAGACCGCCATAACGTATCCTGATCAAGCGATTAACCGTACACCCGATAGCCGACCACATACGCCGCACCTCCCGGTACCTGCCTTCCCGAACCACGACGTCGTACCAACGGTTGGTTCCGTGACCATCCCGTACTCGAACTCGTTCAAAACGACACAGGTAACCCGACAAGGTGATACCTTTTCGCAAGCGATCGATATGCTCCCGGCTCGCCTCACCATGAATGCGGCACCGGTATTCACGCTGCAATCCACCCGAGGGATGCATCAATTGATGCGCCAGGTCGCCATCGGTGGTAAAAAGAAGCAGGCCAGACGTGTTGATATCCAGTCGACCCACGCTGATCCAGCGCGCAGAACGCAACCGGGGCAAGTGATCGAATACAGTTGGCCGTCCCTTACTATCGGCGCGCGTGCATATTTCGCCGGTTGGCTTGTGATACATGATGATACGAGGTGCTGTTCGTCGACCGACTCTAACGCGATGTGATTGCTGGTCTATTGCAATCAGATCGCCATCACTTACCGTTGAACCCAAAATGGCTTTTCGACCATCAACCTCAATCCGTCCTTCTCGGATCCAACCTTCAATCGTCCGCCGGGATCCCAACCCCCGACGGGACAGATACTTCTGAATTCTTTCAGCCAATACGGTCAGCAGCAGACTGCGTTGACGTATCTGATTTGATTGGTCGGTCGATATCGGTGACTGGACTCTCGTCACTATCGGTCGAATCCTCGGCGTCACTTTCGGCAGGCTCTGACTCTTCTGAGGACGAGTGTCTGGGTTCTGGCAGCAGGATATTAAGATCTCTCGCGATTTCAGCGAGATCCCGCTGATCAGCCAGTTCCGGCAACTGCTGGATCGACTTGAGATTGAAATACTCAAGAAAATCTGTGGTCGTACCATAGAGCACTGGTCGGCCCGGTACTTCCCGCTCACCCCTCTGCCTTACCCACCCGCGTTCCAATAAAACCCGCATGATATCGGTCGACACGGCTACACCTCTGATCTCTTCGACATCACCACGAGTCACTGGCTGCCTGTAGGCAATAATAGCCAGTGTTTCCAGCAACGCTCGGGAATACCTGGGCGGCCGCAACTCCCTTAAGCGGCGTAAAGCTGTCGCATACTGAACCTGCGTCTGGAAACGGTAGCCGTTTGCAACGCTGACCAACTCTATACCTCGGCCGTGGTAATCGGATGTCAGCTGATCGAGGATAGCATTGAGCTCATCCGTGGTTGGGGCATCCTCGGGCTTGAACATTCCCCGTAGATCCTTGATCGATAACGGTTCTTCGGCTGAAAACAGCGCTGCTTCAACTGTGTTACTGATTTCCAATTTATTCTTCATCTGTCTTTTGATTTCACATGGATCGGCGCGCCGGGATCATTCTGAATAATTATGAGCACCCCGTCGCGCACCAGTTCGAGCACTGCAATAAAGCTCACCACCAGCCCCATCCTTCCTTCGTCTGGATCGAAAAACTCTTTTAAATCAACGTATTCTCCACTGCGGACCCGTTCCATTATGCGGCCCATACGATCTCGAACGGAAAGCGTTTCCGGCACCAACTGTAAGTGCTTGCGACGGTGGGCACTGAGCATGGCCGCCTTCATTGCTTCGACCAAGTCATCCAGATCGACCAGCGATTCAATCTTTGGTGGGTCCGGGTCATCGATCCGGGCGTAGGCGATATAAAGATCCCGCTCAAGACGAGGACGGGAATCCAGCTGCTCTGCCGCACTACGAAACCGCTCATATTCCTGCAGACGACGAACAAGTACGGCACGGGGATCTTCGCCGTCTTCATCCTCAACCTCGGGCCGGGGCAGCAGCATTCGCGACTTGATCTCAGCCAGCATTGCCGCCATCACCAGATACTCCGCCGCAAGGTCAAGGTGCAGTCGACGCATCAGCTCTACGTATTCCATGTACTGGCGGGTGATCTCTGCAACCGGGATATCCAGTATGTCGATGTTCTGCTTTCGGATTAGATAAAGCAGTAGGTCCAGTGGACCCTGAAATGCATCAAGAATGACCTCAAGCGCGTCAGGCGGGATGTAAAGATCTTCGGGCCAGCTTTGGAGTGCTTCGCCCGCAACCAGCACAGGCGACCGTTCGCTCTGCTTAGGGTCTGCAGTCGATTGTCCTGGCTGTTCAGTCATATCGAACAGAGGTAAAGATTTCAAGCGTGCTTGGACGTACTGTATAGGAGATTGCACTCACGACCGTTAATTGTACCCGCTTCTACGTCCGCTATCGAAACCTTAATCACCTCTAGCAGCCCCCAGGGTAGCATCATCGCCGAGTCGCTCCACACGTTGATCAAGACATGCCTGTCGCAGCACGCTCAATCGCCCACGGCCCGGGACTGTCATATCCCGTTCGATTTCAGCCAGTGGTTCCAATACGAAAAGCCGCTCATGCATTCTGGGGTGCGGCAGTTCCAACTGGGGGGAGGAGACTGTCTGATCTGCGTACATCAAAAGATCAAGATCCAGAGAACGCGGTCCAAATCGCTCACCATTTCGATTCCGACCGAAGCGCTTCTCAATTTTCTGAAGCGCCTCGAGCAAGACATAGCACCCTATCCCGCACGTTGCACGGACAACCGCGTTGATAAAATCGGGTTGATCCGGATAACCCACTGGCGCGGTCCGGTACAGTGATGATCTACCTGTCAGTTCTAATCCGGGTTCATCGGTTAACGCGTCGATTGCTTGCTCGACCTGATCAGTCGCTTTGCCCATATTCGAGCCAAGCCCAATCCAGACCACAACACCCGACGGACTGATCGTCATGTGCGTTTTCTCTTTTTTTGACCGCTTATCTTGCGCTGCGACCCACTTTTTCCCAGCTCCTGAATCATCCGTTGGACGTCAGCAGGTGGCATTTCCTGTATCTCGGTCCACCAGTCGGCGAGAGAATCCGAGACCTCACCGGCACCGGCACGAAGAAGCAGAAAGTCATAGGCAGCCCGAAAGCGCCTGTGTGACAGCAAGCGCTTGATGGTGCGGGGTCGACGCTGTTCGAGTCGTATCTGGAGTTCCCAGATCTCTATCATCACAGCACTGATCCGGCGCGGAATTCTGACAGTGGGATGGAGTTCCTGTAACACTCTGTCTGCCGATTGATGCAGGGTTTCAAAAATAGCGTGATTTCCACCTGATTTCATGCGCGAGTACTGCTGCACCTGCCGCCACAGCAGAACAGAAAAAAGGAAAGGCGAAATCACGGGCTTTCTATCTGCCAACCTTTGATCGGTGTTCCGGAGTGCACAAGGTATGAGTCCGTTCTTTTTGTTTAGGTCTTGTTCGCTGAAATGCTGGGTCGCCGATGGAAACAGCGATTGCAGAAGTCCGTAACGGTCCAGCGCCTGGAAGCCAACCGCACCATGCCCATTGTGCAGTACCTTAATAATCTCCTCAAACAGGCGAGGTGGGGATACCGTTGTCAGTGCCCCGGCCATCCTGGGCAGCAGTTCCTCCATTTTCGCGTCCAGTCTAAGATCCAGTTTGGCCTTAAAGCGTACCGCACGCAGCATTCTCACAGGATCTTCGCTGAAACGCTGCCTGGAATCACCAATGAGTTCAAGCCGCCGCTCCTGGATATGACCGAGCCCGCCAACATAGTCAGTCACCACCTCTTCGACCGGATCGTAGTAAAGCGCATTAATCGTGAAATCCCGGCGCAATACATCCTCATCCCGTCGCCCAAACACATTATTGGGTAGTATCTTCTTTTTCGCTCGACCCCTGCGCTGCTCCGGACGGGCTGTATCACTGCCTCTATAGGTAGAGACTTCGATCACGTCGCGCCCTATCCGAACGTGCACGAGCTGAAATCTCCGACCGATCACGCGAGCCCGTCGGAACAGTTTCTTGATCTGCTCGGGTGTCGCGTCGGTCACCACGTCGAAATCTTTGGGTGACCATCCCAAAAGCAGGTCTCGTACACACCCGCCAACCATTTCGGCCTGGAACCCCCGGCCCTGGAGGGTCTGGACAATCGATACTGCAGCAGGAGAGATATCAGAAATTGACAGCCCTAAATCAGATGCTGGAACGCGACGCGCATGAAGCCCCGCACTGGATCTAGCCACTGACATGTCTATAACAGCATCATCATTTAGGGTGTGTACTTATTTTTTCGAACCGCGCACCATTGGTGCGCAGAAGCGAACCCATGATTAACTGTGGCATCGTAAGCGCGTATGGTAGCATTCCAGGCTCGCCAATCCAGTCCAAGTGCTCCCTTCGTCTAGCGGTCAGGACGCCGGCCTCTCACGCCGGTAACAGGGGTTCGATTCCCCTAGGGAGCGCCATTTCATTTTTCCGTACTTGAGATTCCGCTGCTGAATCCGTCCGCCCATTAGCCCGTTCTAGCGGGTGCGGCAGTGACCTTTCCCACAAAGTACCGAAGTACCCACACGCAAAATGTCAGGGCAAGTCCTATGAAGCTTAAGACTGCAAGTCCAGTACCAAAACCGCCCGTCGCATCATAAACAACACCCAGCATGACGGGGCCACTCACCCCGCCAATCTCAGCCGTTGAAAAATACAGCCCCCCGGCTGTTCCTGCGCGCCGTTCGCCAATCCCTGGGGTTTCCAATAGTATCAGCATCATGATCGTCATCATCGATCCAGTCGCAATTCCCTGCAAAATCAGACCTGCAAATAGCGGTATACCCGTAGGCACCCTGAGCAGCACCGTCGCACAGACACTGGATAAACACAACATAAATAGAACAATCAAACGATACTGACGGGTCGCCAGACGGGGAATCGTCAACGCACTCAAAATCGACACCAACACCATCAGTGCAGCTAAGTGGCTAGCCTGAGTGATCGTCCGGCCACTTGCTCTGAGTAACTCAGGCAACCAGTTGCCTATACCATGATTGATTGTGAATACGCCGATGCTCATTAACAGAAGCAGGCGCACTACCGGCTGACGCAGCAAAGGCAGGAGACCAAGATCAGTTGTATGAAACTTTCGGAGATCCGATGGTGCCAAGGTCAGTCGAGCTGAAATCACAGACCAAACCAGTGCGGCGGCCAGGGTAAAACATCCCCATAACCTCAAAACCTGCCGCCAGTCATTGTCCAGCGCGGGCAGCAAAACAGCATTGGTCAACAGCAAGCCGACGATTGCACCGATTCCCGTACCGGTGACATAGATACCCATGGCCAGCCCACGCTGCCTGCTTTCGAACCAGGCACTGACAATCTTAGGTGCCCCCGTAGATATGATCACCCCCCCCAGTCCGAACACAGCCACAGCAAACAGCAAGCTGATTCCATCAGTCGCAATGCTGCGCCAGAAAGCGGATACAGCCATCAACAGCGCACCACCCAGCATCGCCCAGCGAGGACCAAGCCGATCGAGCAAAATCCCACAAGGTATCGCTGAAAGAATAAAAACGAACTGCCAGGCCCCGAGCACCCGACCCATTGCCGAGTGACTCATCCCGAGATCGGACTCGATCACCGGAACCAGAGGTGCAAGCGCTGCGATATTGAGGCCAAAAGAAACATACAACAGCCATACGCCCAGGAGCATCCACCAGCGGCCCTTGTATGACTCTAGTCTAGTGCCACTGTTGGGGTCTGACACTCATCTGCTCTTGATTTACTCAAATCTCAACTTAGGCTAGAGGGCTCACTGCGTATCATTCCCAGCCGTTATGCTGTGTATTCTGTCGACCAGACTCTGGTCGACCGCAACGCCGTCAGACTCACTACGGCGCCTATTTTCTAGCCGACGCGAACCCGGCAGTCGTGCGTTGTCCTGGTCGTCAATCGCCCTGGTCAGTGCGTGTATCCGATCGTTAAAAGTACCCTTAGAGAACGCGTCCGGCGATAAAGCCAGAAAACACTGGCCGGTTCTTGGAGGACCGCCTTCAGTACCGGAGAACGGACTGGCATCTATGCCCAGTGTTGCACCGCTCAGCGCCGCGGCCATCACCTCAACCAGCAATCCAATTCCGAACCCTTTATAACCGCCACTGGGCGCCATTGACCCTTTCAACGCCTGTGCCGGATCCGTGGTCGTCTGGCCTTCAGCATCCAACGCCCAGCCCTCAGGAATGGAACGACCTTCCCTGACCCGGGTCATGATTTCACTTCTCGCCACCACGCTGGCACTTTGATCCAGCACAAATGCAGCTTGACCAGAAACACCGGGCACGGCCAGTGCAACCGGATTTGTCCCTACGACAGGCCGCCGCCCGCCCGCAGGTGCGATGGATGCCGGTGCGTTCGTAAATCCGATTGCCACCAGTCCATTTGCTGACAGGCGTTCAACGTGATACCCCAATACCCCACAATTGTAGGAATTGCACACAGTCAACACTGCGCAACCCATCGCTTTGGCCAAAGGCCCGAGCTTGTCAAAGCCAATATCAATTGCCGGGTGAGCAAACCCGGAATCTGCATCGACGGCGATTACCGAGCCGTCCTGCGACAGGACCACGGGTTCAGCATCGGTGTTAACTTTGCCGCATCTCAAGTGTTCACAATAGATCGGTACGTAAACAAGTCCGTGACTGCGTATCCCATCGCGCTCAGCGGCCACAACGGCGTGCGCTAAAGAGCTGGCAGCTGTCCTTGACGCGCCGCTGGCGAGTAATGCGTCTTGCGCCAGTTCAAACACCTCCTCCAGCCTCAACGGTATCTTGGCCATAGCACTACTCCTTGTTAACGGTCAGTCATTGTCCAGCAACCCCGCACCAGCACCCGACTCTCGGGAACGATCTGATTCCGCCACCAGTGTCAGCGCAGCCCAGGCCTCGAGCTGCTTTAACGAGCGGCCGCACACCTCCAGCCCTTCTGCGAGAGTCCTGCTACGGCACCGGCTGAACTCTTCCTTGCTGAGTAGACAGTTCAAGGTCCGCCTGCCCTGGTCAGGCTGGGATAACCAAAGGGTCACCTCGGACGCCTTGTGTGCTGTGACCGATTTTTGCTGGCTCACGGTGCCCAGCTGACAGGTTTCCTGGCTACAGTCTGCAATCGCAATCTGGCCTTGTAAGTGAATCATGAGCCAGGCGCGTCGATTCAGTCGATCGCAGGTCTGAGCCACTGCCGCCAGCACCAGCAACGGCACATCGACCGATAGGCTGGACCCGGTATCCGGAACAGCACCTGCCTGCAAGAGATCGCCCAATGCTGGCCCTGCAAATAACGCGGAGGCAGCAGTATCGGGTTTTGCGGTCTCAAGGACCAGCCCGCTCTCGCTATGCTGCAGTTGGATTGCTGACGTATTTGACGGCCACTGCGACAGGCAGTCCACGGCACAGGATACGCCGTCAAGACTCAGCGAATCAAGCCAGCACACCGCATCAGCGAGGTCTTCCGCGATTCCATGCGGCACACCGCGACCTACAGCCGCTTTCCGGACCGTACTGTACAGCTCACCTAGTGACTGACGCATCCAGTTGATCCGGGGGATACCGGTAGCCACCAGTCATCTGCGTCTGCCTTATCCAGTTCATCATACAGGGGTGCGCCCTGGTACAAGGTAATCCGGGTCCATAAATCTGACTTGGGATCAAACTTGGCTGCACCAAAAAACGCAAGTTTGAAACGCAGGATATCGAGCGGCAGGCATTCACTGCCAATCAGGTTATCCTGTATTTCCCCATAGGGATAACCATCAAGGGATTGTACCCGCCTTACAATCTGCCTGTGCTGAGGATAGGTGAGGAGAAACTCGGCCAGCGACTGCATCGGCAAACAAGATTGCAGATCCTGATAAAGCAAGTTAATGTCACGCGCGACTGCCAGCGGCATCTCGCGATCAGCACCTGCTTCTTCGTAGCGCAGTCCAAACCTGGGCTCGAGTTTGTTTTCAGAGACGTACCAGAAATAGCAGGTTTGCGATCTAGAGTCAAAGTCGATGTTCAGAGCCCAGTCATATTGATACTTAAGACGTTTGGTCATCTGTTCCACCGTGTCACTTGCATCCAGTTTATAGGTCTCATCAGCTGCCATCTTGTGAACCAGGTCCTGACAGTACTCGGGATAAGTCTCGATCAGAAGACTGACCAGAAGTTCTTGGCCCTCAAGACTGAGACTTTGTACGGATTTTTCATAAACCAAGTTCCACGGCTTGTCTGTCCCTTTCTGTAACTCTTCTTCGCCTAACCAGCTGGTAACTATTTCAAGATCGTATACGAGCTGATCGATGCGCTCGCTTTGGCGCTTATCATCGACGCGCCATTCAGCAACATGTTGTCTCGCCCGCACCAGTAGAGCGTGCAAACGCTCTGTCTTATCGGGCGCCACATCGCTCACCGAACGCACTCGCGCCAGCGCAGTCTCCTTGGCCATCAACCAGTTATTCAGCAGCCGTGGGTGAGTCACCAAAAAAGGCGCCATTCCCAGGCCAGTCGCATTACCGATACCCAGATGACGCTTGAGCGAGCGGTCTAAAGGCACATAACTAACTGGCGAACGTCGCCGGGCAATGTGCTCAACCAAGTCGGTGGTGAACATTCGTATCATATAGAGCGTGAGCATCTCGGCCTGGAAAGGACCTGCCAGCTCCGCTCTTGTTTCTATTCGGCTCCGATCGGCAACCCCGAATTTCCCGTTTCCGTAAACCGCAGTTGTTCGCATCAGATAACCGATTTCACTGATCAGTCTGATATCCGGCTGCCGCCCATTGGCTAACGATTCGCAGACATGCTCAAACAGACGCATACTGCGGTTGGCCCTTGCCAATACCAGCTCTGTCGCTTCAAACCGGCCTGCTTCCTGTTTAGGCACCGAATCCCTGAGTCGATCAATATCGTCGTGGCCGGGTTCACCATCGAAAAGAACAAAGGATGCGTCCCAGGCGGTTGCGATCACGCGGTCTGTACGCTGGTCGTCATTGAGTGCATTTGAAAAGCCAACCAGACTGTAGCGCCTCTCCGGACCGTGTGCGGTATACACCATGCAACCGTAGCCTTGATCATCGAGCTCGATGCGCGAAGGCCCCACCGACCACGCCTCGCTGTGCAGCCGACGAACCAGTGACCGCATAAAACTCAGACAACTTGGGAAACTCGACCCCATTCTTGCTAGAGAAGCCACCGTCGCGGGGGGGCGCAATGGGACAGCGGTCGTAGAAAGCGTCTCAGTCTCGTTCTGCACCATACGATTAAGCGAACTCCGTTACCCCAGTGGCCAGCGGGTCAGCCGCCAGGACCAAACGAGCGCTGGAAAAAATCGAGCCAATTGCCGCCCATAATGCTGTCTGCTTCTGCACCGGTGAAACCAACGCTTTCCAGGCCATTTCGGATATTCTGGAAGTCGGCATTGTTACCGAACCACTGAGGCTGCGATGGAAACCCTGACGCCGATACCGAACCCTCACCATAGTCCGTTTCGCGGGTCCAGCGCCCATTGCGCATCCAGTTCACGACACTGTCAGGCTGGTCCTGACACAGATCACTGCCCAAACCGACATGTTCTATACCCATTTTTTCAACCGTTTCTGCAACCATCCGACAGAACGAGTCTAATGTGCACTCGCCTGCATCCTTCAGATGGTGGGGGTAAAGCGAGACACCCAGCATTCCCCCACTTTCGGCTAAAGCGATTAGCACCCGATCTGACTTATTACGAAGTGTTGGGTGCCAGGCTGATGGATTGGCATGGGTAATCGCTATCGGACGCTCAGACAACTCTATGGCCTGGAGTGTAGATTTTTCCGCAGAGTGACTCATATCGATTACCAGGCCAACGCGGTTCATCTCCTTAATCACCTGATGCCCCATTCGCGTGATACCCGGATCCTCCTGCTCGTAACAACCTGTTGCCAGCACAGACTGGTTGTTATAGGACAACTGCATGAACCGAACACCCAGTTGATGACAAATCTCAATCAGCCCGATATCGTCAAGAATCGGTGAGCAGTTCTGAAAACCAAATATGATGGCGGTCTTCCCGTTCTTGTTTGCGTCAACTATGTCCTGGGCCGTACGACCCGGCACGATCCGGTCCGAATAAACCTGGAAATACCGGTTCCAGGTCTCGATATTCGATACGGTTTCCCGAAAATCTTCGTGGTAACAGATGGTGACATGCACCGCATCAACGCCGCCCTGCACCATCTGATCAAAGATAGGCCGGGACCAGTTGCAGTATTGCAGACAATCAATAGTGACCGCTGTACTCAAAACAATCTCCTACAACCAGTCGATCTGATAAGGATATATTGACATGCGTTCGACGCCTGTTCCGGTAACGATCACCTGTTCTTCGAGCTTAATCCCCTCCCGTCCGCCGTCGGAGCCTATAAAAGACTCGACGCACAAAGTCATGCCCGGAAGTACTTCTCCATCGTAGCCTTTGTCATCGAAATCCACCCAGTGCTTGATACTGGGGTATTCATCCGCAAGGCCGACCCCATGGATCAGGACCGAATAGCGGTTCGACAGAAACTCTTCGGGAATTTTCCAGCACCGTTCAGATACATCCCGAAACGTCAGGCCTGGCTTGAGAGCTGCAATATTGGTTTCGATCTGCTCATAGGCAGCGGCATACAGGCGACGCTGCTCATCGCTGGGTTGCTCGCCACATAACCACGATCGGGACATGTCTGAACAGTAACCGTATGGCCCAATCAGATCAGTATCAAAGCTGACCAGATCGCCACGCTCGATCTCACGCATCGAACACTCGCGAAACCAGGGATTCGTTCGCGGTCCTGAGGACAATAACCGAGTTTCGATCCATTCGCCGCCCAGCCGGATATTTGTCTCATGCAGCTTTGCCCAAAGGGCATTCTCGGTGATGCCCGGTTCCAGGGCCTCTTCCATGGCGCGGCAGCCCGCCTCACACACCGCCATCGATGCGCGCATCAGTTCGATTTCTTCAGCCGATTTAACGGCCCGCGCTTTCTCAGAAACCCCTTCGCCGTCAACCAGTTCCAGGCCTTTTTCGCGCAGTGCATCGGTCGCAATGAACGAAAGCCGGTCAACAGCAAGGCGCATATTTCCACCCCCATGACTGCGCATCAGATCGACAATCTGGTCAGCAAACACTTTCGCCCGAGACTCACTGAGATAGCTCGCTGCGAAGAAATAGAATGCTGGGATTGTCCGATAGTCATCGATCCCGGGTAACCCCTCGGCAAGATGAGGATGATTTGCGTAGTCGAACAGCACAACCGGACCATCCAATGCAACAAAAACGCAACGGGTCTCGTAATGCGAACACCAGACCTGCATGTTGGTGGCGTCAGTTGCATAACGGGTGTTGATCTGATCAAACAACAGCAACCCGGCAACATCCGCTAATACCATCTGCTGCCGCAGGCGTCCCAACCTGTACTGGCGCACTGTGTCGAGGTCAACGGGCGCTTGAGTGTATTCCATCGCACCGTGTTGACGGTATTTATGGGACTGCTTTGCAGCCGCAACAGACTCAATTGGCATATGTAAAAAATCTCTATAAAGACCCGAAGAACGTGAGCGCAATATACTCGGCACTGTCGGACGTCACAACCAGATTGTCCGTCGCACGAGCGGTCATCGTGAGTCAGGCACCGCTGCACCCCGCGACCTGTCATCCGGCAGCGAAAGTGCACCGACAGCCCCCAGAGTAGCCACGATTGCAGCCAGTGAGAATGCCGAACTGAACGAACCCGCCGCGTCGGCCATAGCACCCGCGATCCCGGGGGAAATCACCTGGCCCACACCAAAAAACAACGTGATAAAGCCAAGTGCGGCCGGCGCAAGCCTGGACCCGAAGAGATCGCCACAGGCGGCTGCCATGATCCCCGGGATACTCCACGCGGTAATGCCAAACATCACAGATGAAACGATGTACCCCGCATTACTTGGCCATAGGGATACCAGCGCATAGGCGACAGCTTGCACCAGATAAACGCTCAACAGAGCGTACCTGCGTCCGACCACATCTGACATGCTACCCCAGATCAGCCCGCACAGCAGGCTGCACCAACCCATCAGCATAAAGAGCCGACCGGCACCGGTTGTGGTGTACCCGCCCTCGGCCACCAGCATCTTGAAAAAGAACGTGACGTAGATAATGTAGGAAAAACCGAAGGCAATGTAGACCACACCCAGATGCCACGCAGTCTTTGATCGGTAGACCTGCGACCAGTCCGGGCGATCATTCGCGGACCCCTTACCTATTGCTGTTTCGCTGTCATCAGCAGCTATTGGGTTCAGACCTTTTTCAGCAGGGACATTCCGCAGCAGGAAAGCACCTGCTACAGCGAGTACCAGGGTAAAACAGCCAAACAAATACCAACACACCCGCCAGCCCGATGTGCCGAAAGCGTCCAGCAGGTGCGGCACGAGTGGACCCAAGGCAATCAGGGCAATGGATGAACCGCTGACTGCTATACCCGTCGCCATTCCCCGGCGTTTGCTCGAGAACCAGGCTGACACCACTCCGTAAACGGGTATGTTGGCCATACCGCTGCCAACCCCGGCTAAACCTCGCCAAAATCCTACCGCAACAAAACCGTCTGCCAGACCGGTCAGGATCATACTGAAGCCAGCCAACCCCAGGCCCAGCGCAATGACCCGGCGGGGGCCGTATCGCGCCGCCAGCACACCACCGAGCAGGCTGGCGATCAGATAGCCCACAACATGGGCCGTCGCCAGCACACCTGCCTGGGTATTGTCC
Source organism: Gammaproteobacteria bacterium (assembly GCA_022450155.1). NCBI lineage: Bacteria > Pseudomonadati > Pseudomonadota > Gammaproteobacteria > Gammaproteobacteria bacterium. Next base: position 109,960 of record JAKUQR010000001.1, read on the forward strand.
ATACCCAGATCGACCTGCATCGCCGGCAAGACGATGGAATATCCGAACCTGGCCAGTCCCAGGGCACCGAAAGCGACCAGTGTCGCAAGTACCAGAATCACCCAGCCGTAGTGCAGCACAGACGATGAGTGTGGTCTCATCTGCCCCGGTGTTCGTCCAGCCAGGTCAGTCCTTCGAGCGTACTGCCGCGCGGATTGTATTCACAACCCACATAACCTTCATACCCCAACGCATCTATCAGGCCAAACAGGTAGGCGTAGTTGATTTCGTTGTCATCAGGTTCATGCCGTCCCGGCACGCCCGAAATCTGGATATGGCTGACCAGCTCAAAGTGACGCTGGAAAGTTGACGCGAGGTCTCCTTGTTCCATCTGCGTATGGTAAAAGTCAAACTGCAGACCGACGCCTTCGCAACCTGCCAACTCGATCACGTGTCTGGCGTCCTCGACCGTATGGACCAGGTAATCGGGCACATCAATTGAATTAAACGGTTCCACCAATATTTTTGGTCCGCCCTGTCCGGCCCTTTGAACGGCATACCGAATATTGTCTACGTAGGTCGACAGCGCCACCTCGTGCGCTAAACCCGCCGGTATCAGCCCTGACAGCAGATGCATTCGAGGGCAACCCAGCCGGACGGCATAATCAAGGCCATAATCGATCTGCTCGCGGCATTGTGCCAGACGATCCGGAAATGCCGCGAGACCGCGTTCGCCAGTGGTCAGATCACCTGCTGGAAAGTTAAGCAGAATTAGCTCGAGACCGGTCGAATGCAGACATTCCCCGAGATCTTCCGGACTATGGTCGTAAGGGAACTGGCATTCAACTGCTGTGAACCCGGCAGCTGCCGCCGCAGAAAACCGATCGAGAAACGAATGTTCAACAAACAACATCGAGAGATTGGCCGCAAAATTCAGCATCTATGACTATTCTGTCGAGTGCAGCCCATAACTCCGAACTAGATGACGCCCCCGTCAGGCGCTGACGGCACAGGCTTCTTTTCGGGGACCACGCTGCGCGCCACCGATGCATCCAGCGATTCGTAGTCGAAATAACCGATCACATCGTAAAGTTCACTGCGGTCGACCATGTCGTCGATAAACTGATGCGTGGTGCCGGTCCGGGCCAGGTCCTGGTACAGCCGGTCCATCGCCCTCGCCGCGATGCGCAATGAAGACGCCGGCCAGATCACCAGGCGGCATCCCATGACTTCTAGCTCGGAGGCTGAGAAGTAGGGTGTGCGACCGAACTCTGCCATGTTGGCCAAAACCGGAGCGCCTACACGCTGCGTTATGGTTCGTATACTCACTTCATCTTTCAACGCATCAGCGAATACCAAATCTGCCCCGGCCTCGACATAGCGATTCAGGCGCTCGATCGCGGATTCCAGGCCTTCGCCATCTACTGCGTCGGTACGCGCGATAATTCTGAGATGGGATCGTGCTTTTCGCGCTGCGGCCACTTTTGCGCACATGTCTTCAGTCGATATCAACCGCTTATCACTAAGGTGGCCACATTTTTTAGGCATTACCTGGTCCTCAATCTGCATCGCTGCGGCACCGGCACTTTCCAGTTCCTGAACGGTACGCATCACATTGATCGCTTCGCCGTAACCTGTATCGGCGTCAACCACGAGTGGCAACTGGGTGGCCCGGTAGATCGACCGGACATGACTACTCAATTCCTCCAGAGTCATGATTCCGAGATCCGGCAAGCCCATGCTGCCGGACACTGCTGCACCCGACACATACAGACACCCGAACCCGGCCCGCTTTGCGAGCAACCCGGCAAGAGCGTTGTGGGCGCCGGGAATTCGAACGATACCCGGTTGCGCAATAAGCTGTGTCAATCTGTCGCCGGGAGTTTCCTTGTGTACATCGTTGTCAGTCAGCCACGTCATCTGTTTCCCTCGGTCGGTTGAATCTCATGTCGTTAGCGCAAGGATATGCGAAAACTTGCCTTTGGGTCAGCTTTTAGGCCCAATGGACGATCGAGACCGAAATTCCAACTATTTATAGCACTCATGCCCCAATATAAAATTCCGGCAGTTTTTATGCGCGGCGGCACCAGCAAAGCACTGATGTTTCATCTGCACGACCTGCCCGCCCAGCAACATCTGTGGCCAGACCTGTTTATATCTGCTATCGGCGCTGATGACCCTTACGGACGGCAACTGAACGGTATGGGTGGCGGGGTATCATCGCTATCCAAGGTTTGTGTGATATCCCCTTCAGACCGACCCGATACCGATGTGGACTACCGGTTTTTCCAGCTGTCCTCCCAAAACCGCGTTGTCGATTCCTCAGCAAGTTGCGGCAACATGGCCGCAGCCGTTGGTCCGTTTGCTGTGGATGAAGGCCTGGTTTCGGTGAATGGCGACCGCATCTGTGTGCGTATCTTCAACGTCAATACGGACCGCATGATTCGTTCAACATTCTCGCTGGATGAAGGTACGGCGGCCGTCAATGGTGACCTCTGCCTGCCCGGCGTCGCCGGTTCAGGCGCACCGATCCACCTGGAATTTGAAAATCCCGGTGGCGGCGGTACCGGCAAACTTCTGCCTACTGGACGGCCTACAGACGAATTACAGACTCAGGGCGCCCGGTTTGAGGTGTCAATGGTGGATGCCGGTAACCCCTGTGTATTTGTGCGAGCACAAGATCTGGGTCTGGCCGGCAGTGAGTTGCCCGACACTCTGTCACAGTTCAGTGAGGTCCTGGACACGCTGGAAGCAATTCGTCTCGGTGCCAGTGTTGCCATGGGCATCGCGCAAAACATCGATCAAGCCTCAGCAATACCCGGAATCCCCAAAATAGCGCTTATATCTTCCCCAGCCGATTCGGTGACCTTGTCAGCAGAAACTATCCGCAAGCACGACTGCGACCTGGTGCTCCGGATGATTTCAGTCGGCCAGCCGCATCGAGCGATGCCTGTTACCGGTGCTCTGTGCACTGCTGTTGCGGGTCGAATCGAGGGGACACTGGTGAATCAGTTAACTAAGACGCGGCCAATAACACAAAGTATTCGCATTGCGCACCCATCCGGGGTAAGTGAGGTGAATGCCGAGGTAGTCCGGCAAGGCGATGGTTGGCATTCCCGTTCAGCCAGCATTAACCGTACCGCCCGGCGACTGATGGATGGGTATGTTTATGTGTCGACAGCCAACCTGGATACCGGAAACTTTGATTCAATCGGCTGTTAAAAACAGCCTCCCCCGAACTTGCCGAGACCAGCAGGGCTCAGCCACCCTGAATGGTCTGTCATCTAACGAATTCAGTAAACACCGAGGGCCCTTAAGGACTGATCAAGTGCATCGACAAATTGATCGAGCTCGGCCTCACCCATTGGGGTCGACAATACGCCGAAAAGACCGCGACTGCCGAGCAGAACACCGCGTGACAGCATTTCGCGGTCGAGACCGGTAAGTTCCGGCCCACTCTCCCGACACTCGATCAGCTCGCGAAAATCTACCGGCCGGCGGGCACTCAACAACAAAGAAAACATAGAGCCACGCCCGTTGACCTGATGTTGAACGCCACGCTGTTTGAGCATCTCCGATAAGCTCGCACGCAACGTATCACCCAGTTCGGCCAGCCGGGTGTACTCATCCTGGGTCATCAATCGCATCGTCTCGTAGCCCGCTGCCATGGTGACGGGATTCCCGTTATAGGTGCCTCCGTGGTGTACTTTCTCGCCGAGGCGATGATCGAAGACGGACATGATTGCTGTACTGCCGGCAACCGCACCGACCGGAAAGCCGCCACCGATGATCTTGCCCATCGACATCAGGTCCGGTGTTATTCCATTGGCGTGACCGGCACCCCGGTAGTCAATCCGAAATGACATCACCTCGTCGAAGATCAGCACCACGCCGAACTCCCGGGTCAGTTCTCGCAGTGTCTCGAGAAAGCCTTCGACAGGCGACAACAACCCCAGGGCGGCAGGCAGCGGGTCAATCAGTACCGCGGCCAACTCATCGGCACAGTCTTCAATAAGCTGGGCACAGATTTCCGGCCGGTTCCAGGGCAGTGTGACCACATCCTTCCCGAGGTTTGGCACCATGCTGGTTTCCAGTGTCGTCTGCGGACTATCCAGTGCACCCCAATTTCCCGGCCGTGAAGAATCACTGGCCTGTGCATAGTCATAGATACCGTGGTAACAACCTTCGAATTTTGCAATTTTCGAGCGACCGGTATAGGCACGGGCCGCCCGGATGGCGAGCAGCACAGCCTCGCTGCCGGAATTACAAAAACGAACCTGCTCGGCGGCAGGTATTCGATCCACCAGCAGTTCAGCCAACCGTATGTCGTACTCCGTCGGCAATGAAAATGAAGTGCCATTGTGGATCACCTTACTGACTACAGCGGTTACATCGGGGTCCGAATGGCCTCGGATCAGCGCTGTGTAGTTATTTATAAAATCAATCCTTTCCTCACCCTCCACGTCGGTTACCCGGCACCCTCGGCCCAATCGTGCATAGACCGGATAGGGGTCCATAACGATCGTGTGGCGGGAATTACCGCCTGGCATAACCGCAAGGGCCCGGTCGTAAAGTCGTTTGGATTCAGACTGTTGATCCAGATAAGCCGACATTTCCATTCTCTGTTCTCCAGGCTGCCCGGGGTTCGAATCGTTCAATCGGATCTTCACTCTCAAAGGTCGATCACGATATTTCCATAGTCATCCAGGCTGGCCTTAGCCCCGGGTGGGACGAGACACGTCGCGTCATACTCGTCGATGATACACGGCCCTGAATGCGACTTACTGAGTGCCTCACGGGCAATGACCGGTGTGTCCATCCAGGCATGTTCCCGGCCAAAGTAGGCCTGCCTGGGTTTACTCTGCTGATTCGTGTTTTGTACTGCATGCAACCCTTCCGGTACACGCGAGACCGTAGATAGTCCCTGCCCGACCAGTTCCAGATTGACCAACTCTACAGGCTCATCCGGACCTGCTCGATGCCCGTAGGTTCTCTCGTGTTCGTCACCAAACGCATCCTGCAACACTTCCAATGCTGCTTGGTCAATCGGCCCCTCAGGCACAGGAACGCTGAGTTCATAAATCTGGCCCTGGTAGTGCATATTGGCTGAGCGGATCAATCTGCGTTGCTCAGGCGGGAACCCATCCAGTGAAAGCTGGTTGTCGGCCTGCGTTTCCAGGAGTTTCCAGCTCGACTCCAACTCGACCGGATCAGCGCTCTGCAGCACTCGTCTGAGTGTCTGCGAGTAATGGTGCTCGACCTCCGCACACAACAGGCCAAAGGCAGAAAAGACGCCCGGGGCGGGTGGCACCAGTATTCGTCGCATTCCCAGAATAGTCGCCATAGCCCCTGCAAACAGCGGCCCATTACCACCGAATGCGAACAAGACGTAATCCCTGGGGTCACGACCCCGCTCGCTGGACACAGACTTGATCGCCCGGATCATGTTGGCCGACGCGATCTCATAGGCACCATACGCAGCTTGCTCAAGCTCCAGGCCTAACGGCCCGGCAATCGTATCAGCAAACACTTTTTTGCTGAGTTCTGTATTCAGGGGTAGATCTCCGCCGACCAGATGGTCAGGATTCAGGTAACCCAGAATAGCGCAGGCGTCTGTCATGGTTGGCTCGGTACCGCCTTTCCCGTAACACACCGGACCGGGTGTCGCACCGGCGCTTCTAGGACCGATCTGAAGTGCACCGGCCGGATCCAGCCAGACGATTGAACCGCCTCCTGCACCGACTTCAGCCAGATCAATGGCGGGCACTTTCAAACGGTAACCGGACCCCGTCAACAAACGAGAACCCGCCATGATGCCACCACCGACACTGTACTCAACGGCACGGGAATACTTGCCGTTTTCTATCAGCGATGCTTTGGCGGTTGTACCGCCCATATCGAATGTCACAATGTCACCGAGTCCGAGTTTCTGACTGAGGGCATGAGCGCCCACAACCCCGGCTGCCGGACCCGACTCGATAATATGACAGGGCAAAGAGCGGGTCTGGTCTACAGTCGTCAGGCCACCATTTGACTGCATCAGTAACAACGGTGCCTGTATACCCTCATCCTTTAATCTGGCGACAAGTGAATTCAAATAGCTTGCGATAACCGGCAGCAGATACGCATTGATGACCGTTGTTGAGGTTCGCTCATACTCCTTGATCTCGGGCAGCACGTTATAGCTGATACAGCAGGGTAGATCGGGAGCTGCCTCTTGTATCACCTCAAAAATCAACTGCTCGTGAACCGGATTGGCAAACGAATTGATCAAACAGACAGCTATCGCTTCTACACCCTCGGCCAGCAGTCGTTCAATAGCCTGTCGGGCATCAGCCCGGTCCAATGGTTTCTCGATTTCACCGTCGCGATCTATTCGTTCATCCACTTCCACGCGAAGATACCGCTCCACCAGTGGTGGCGGTTTTTCCCATTTCAAATCGTACAGTCGAGGCATACGCAGCGTACGCAGTTCCAATACATCCCGAAACCCCTGGGTGGTGATCAACCCGGTCCGGGCACCGGTCATTTGCAATATGGTGTTCGAGGCAACCGTGGTGCCATGCATGATCTCAGACACGGTGAAATCCTGGCAGTCCACTGATGTCAGCAGCTCACGAATACCCGTCACGATTCCACGGGCATAATCATCTTCAGTCGACGAGACCTTGCGCGTCATGATCTGACCACTGGATCCCACCAGCACGACGTCGGTAAACGTCCCGCCAATATCAACACCCAGACGGTATGAAACCTGCTGAGAACTTGTTTTTTGAGTAGACAACGTCATGAATCACTCCAACTGATGTCTGCCACTGGACCATCTCCCCTGGCTTCACGAAGACTGTTCCTCAGCTCGCGGGTTGCCTCCTTGTCGACACTAAGGGCCTGCAGGTCAATGACTACACCATACTCATTTGATGCCCCTTCCGGGGTAACGTATTCGTTTCTGACATCCTCCAGAACCCTTGCCGGATCTCGTTCGAGTGGATCTCCCCAGCCACCGCCACCGGGTAACTCATGCCGAAATACGTCACCCTTTCGAAGAGTCATCGTAAATTTTGAATCCAACAGTTCGGCGGCGCCGTCGGGGTTCATCATGTTCTGTGACGACTTACCCGGTTTCCCGCCGTACAGACCGTAAGGTCTTATTTTTCTCCGATCGGAACGCACCTGTAGCACGGCCTCATCCTCAAGGAACCGATAGTCGCGACGATACGGCACCCCACCTCGGTATTTACCGGCACCGGCCCTGTCCGCTATCAGTTCATAACGCAGGATCTGCAGGGGATTCTGGGATTCGATCAACTCCACTGACTGCGATGCCATATTCGCAAACATGTTTGAATTACCCTGGACCCCATCTGCCCACGGGCGCCCACCCCAGCTGCCACAGGCAAAATCAACAAAAATGAAAGGACGCCGAGCACTGTCGTACCCACCAATACTGAGGCCGGAATTCCCGCCATCCGACGCTGCTCCCACTTCATCCGGCAACATCATCGCCAACGCACCGAATGCACAGTCGCCCATTCGAAACCCGGTCAACCCCCGTGCGGCACAGGCTGCGGGCAGGACCATATTAGTGATAGTCCCTGGAGGCGCAGTCACTTCAATCGCCCGGAAAAGACCCTCATTACACGGGATGTCATAGTCGAGCACCGACCGGATTGCGGCATATGAAACTGCCTTGGTGAAAGACAATGTACAGTTGATCGCGCCTTTGACCTGGGCGGAACTGCCCTCCCAGTCTACGCAAATGGAGTCATTCTGTTTCGTGATTGTGCAATACAGACGTATTGGCTGATCGCGATCAATTCCGTCGTCGTCTATCCAGTCTTCAAACTCGAAAACACCATCAGGCAAGTTCCGCAAGGCCGCCCTGGTCAGTCGCTCAGTGTGATCGATCAACTCCTGCATGTAAAAGCGGGTCGTCTCTTTACCGAACCGTTCAACCAGCTCTATGAACTGTTTTTCCGCGATCGCACACGCCGATAACTGGGCGCGCAAATCACCGAATACCTGTACCGGTATACGAACGTTTTTCTCAATAAGCCGCCACATCGTGTCATTCGGTTTTCCAGCACTGAACAGCTTAACCGGTGGTATTCTCAGACCCTCCTGGTAGATCTCGGTAGAATCCGACGCATTCGAACCCGGTACACGACCACCGACATCGGCCTGGTGCGATATGGTCGCTGCTATTGCAAGCCGCTCACCTTCGACAAAGATCGGCTGGAAAATAAAGACATCTGGAAGGTGCATGCCGCCCGCATAGGGATCATTCATGACAAAAATATCACCGGGGCAGATATCATCGCCAAAGTGTTCGAGGACCGACTCCAGGGCTGTGGGTATAGAGCCCAAATGGAGGGGAATCGTCAGTCCCTGGGCAACCAGCTTTCCCTGCGCGTCTGTAAACGCAGTGGAAAAATCCATGTTATCCCGTAGAACACCGGAATAAGTCGTTCTGCAGATCGTTACTGCCATCTCATCTGCGATCGACAACAGGGCATTTTTGAATAATTCGAGCGTGACTGGATCTGATTTCATAATCTACGCACCATTTCTCTTCCTGATCTGGTCTTATAGACTGTCCTATATGACAATTCAACATTCTTCGTTTATCGACTAACATGAACATGACTGACTCCGTGCACCGTCCAGCCGACTTTATTTATGAGCAGGCGCTGATCTGGGACAACCATGCGGGATTTGAGAGTCGCCCCGATGTCGACCTGTCCCAACTCAATCACTGGCGTGACAGTGGTGCCAGTTTTGTCTCAGTCAATGTGGGCTACGATGTAAGACCCTGGACCAATACCGTCCACACACTGGCCTATGTTCGTCGTTGGATCGCAGCACGACCCAATGACTACTTGCTGGCCAAAACCGTGGACGATATTCTGCAGGCCCGATCTGACGGCCGTCTGGCCATAGCCTTCGATATCGAGGGTATGGAAGCCCTGGATGGAAATATCGACATGCTCCAGCTCTACTACAATCTTGGCGTACGCCAGATGCTGTTTGCCTACAATCGTAACAACCGCGCCGGTGGCGGCTGCCACGATGAGGACATCGGCCTGACAGCGTTTGGCAGATCAGTTGTAGAGGAAATGAATCGCATCGGCATGCTGGTGGACTGCTCCCACAGCGCCTACCTCACCACAATGGACGCGATGGAACTGTCTGCATCACCGGTTACGTTTTCTCACTCAAACCCTAAAGCACTCTGTGACCACCCCCGTAACATCACCGATGACCAGATCCGGGGCTGTGCAGCCACTGGCGGTGTAATCGGCATCAACGGGATCGGGAAGTTTCTTGGAGACTCAATTGATCCGGAAAATTTTGTCGATCACATCGCGTACACCGCCGACCTTGTTGGCGCTCAGCATGTTGGCGTTGCTCTGGATTACAGTGATGGAAGCGACGATCTGCAAGACGCCATAACCGGGCAATCAAACTTCTGGCCGCCTCAGTGGTACAGCGGGACGATGGAGTTTATGGCCCCCAACCGGTTGATTGACGCGGTTGACATTATGTTACGCCGAAACTTCTCGAGCGAAGACATTACGGGAATACTCGGTGGTAATTTTTTTGCGCTCGCTCAGCGTGTCTGGTTATGAGTGCGACTAACGACCAATTATTACCTTAAACGAACCCAGAGGCCGCCATGTCACAGTCAGGACTTATGCAGGGATTTCCGCCCAGTCCCAAAAATCAGGTCACAACAGAGAACTGGCGAACATCACCTTTTAGCAGTTGGGCATTTCGTAACATTCGCCAACTGCTGCCAACAGCACCGATCCATGCCAGTCGGAACCATCAGTGGGGACTCTCTCGAACACCCAGGAATCTAACGGACTTGCCATTTCAGGACATCCAGAGCAAAGAAGCTACTCTGGGCAAATTTCTCATTGACAACAACGTAGACGGCTTTATCGTTTTCCACAATGGTGCCATCGTTTTTGAACATTATGACCACGGCCTGCTACCAAATTCCCCACACATTCTTTTTTCGGTTTCAAAATCAATGACAGCGATCCTGGCCGGGATTTTAGTTGATAGAGGTTTTCTTGATCCCGACTCACCGATTACAGAATACATCCCTGAAGTCAATAACTCTGCGTATGAAAGTGCTACTGTGCGACATCTCCTGGATATGTCGGTCGGCATCTCATTTAACGAAGATTACGAGAATGAAGCCGACGACTTCGCGCGCTACCGCATGGCAACGGGCTGGATTCCGCGAACCGAGCCAGGAGCCCCGGACAATCTACGATCATTTCTACCCACTTTAAAAAAAGAGGGAGACCACGGAGTCGCATTCCATTATGTCTCTCCCAACACTGACCTTCTGGGATGGGTGCTTGAACGCGCCAGCGGGCTCCCGTTTGCAGAACTTTTCAGTCAGCTAATCTGGCGGCCTATGGGTGCCGAATACGATGCTTACGTCAATGTAGATCGTTTGGGTGCACCGCGGTCCGCGGGCGGTATCTGCGTGACGCTGCGGGATTTTGGTCGTTTCGGACAGATGTGTCTAAACATGGGCCTCGCCAATGGGCAGTCAGTCGTACCGAACTGGTGGCTCAGGGATATTCGCCAAAATGGAGATCAGGCCGTATGGAATGCGGGCAACTTCGCAGAATTTATGCCGAATTGGCGATATCGGAGCAAGTGGTACATCTCTCCAATCGGGGTTTACGCCGGTCTCGGTGTATTCGGGCAGTTTCTCTATATCTATCCCGCCGCGGACGTGGTTATCGCGCGGTTCTCATCCCGACCAAAAGCACTCGACCCCATTGATAAGGATTCAAGCTACTTGGCTTATGAGGCGATCTGTGAGCTACTCAACCGTTGATGTCACATCACTGTGCGTTCAAAGCCCGACCGGTAACCCCATCTCACCGAGGTCCCACCAGATACCGGTCATAATCTGTAAGGCCTCGCGACTGACACTACCCAATAGATGTTCGTCAGCTGCGTGCTGGGAACAGCCGCTATAGGAATGCGGTACCCAGATTGTTGGCAGGCCCAGAATCTCAGCGAATACATCGTTGGGCAATGTGCCTCCTAGATTCGGGATGACTGCAACTTTTTTTCCAGTAGTGGTCTCTATGGATGCGATCACCCATTTCACCCAGGGATGATCAGGCTCCAGCCGGGTCGCTCTGGCTGCCTTGCCTTCGGCAGACAACACCACGCTGCTCAACCCATGTTCGTCCAGAAACTTCCGCAGTGCGGGTAACAACTGTTCAGGGTCGGTGGGGACCACAAAGCGCACCTGACAATGGGCAGAGGCCTTCGGAGGAATCGCATTCGCCGGGTTTTTCGGGTTACCTGTCTCAAACGCCAACACCTCAAAAGAATTCCAGCCAAACACCTGCTCGGGTGGTGTCAACCCGGGTTCTCCCCAGTGGAGATCAATTTCGGGGCTGTTTTCGTCTTGGTCTATTGTCAACTCGCCCAACACATCCTGAACCGAACTCGGTATTTTATCCGGGCGCCACTGTGGCACTTTGATTTCACCGGTGGATGACGTGATCGCGGCAATTGCATGCGCCAGAATAATCCCGGGATTCGCCAACAACCCACCCCAGTTGCCTGAATGGTGACCACCTTCACGCAGATCGACTGTCATATTGAAGTTAAATGCACCTCTTGACCCCATAAAAACAGTCGGTCGCGCTGGCGCGATGCGCGGTCCATCTGATGCAATAAATACATCCGCAGACAGTCGATCCTTGTTTGCCGCGCAAAGTTCGCGCAGCCCGATCGATCCGATCTCCTCCCCGGTTTCGATTAATATTTTAATGTTGAACCCAAGTCGGCCCCGTTCTTCCAGCACACATTTGAGTGCGGCCAGGTTGATCGTGTGCTGGCCTTTATTGTCCGCAGCACCCCGACCGAACCAGCGATCGCCTTCACGAGTCAACTGCCAAGGGCTCAGGCCCTGTCGCCATTCGTTGTCATAGCCGCATACCACATCGCCATGACCATAAGTCAGCACTGTATGCAGTGCAGAATCCTCATGGCGTTGTGCCAGAAGAATTGGGCCACCACCGGTTATCGGATTCTCTTCAATCACAAAGGTAAACCCAATCTTACGCAGTTCCTCCCCAATTTCATTTTCCAGATACCGATACAGTTCAGAGCGCTGCTCAGGTACCTGACTTTCAGTCCGAATACTGACCCTGCGATGGAGGTCTGTGAAAAACAGATTCTGATCGAAATAATTTTCGATTCGCTCCGTGGCTTTCGTTCGACTCATTATCAGATCCGCTTAACAGCCTAAGTGGGATACTCTGCTCTCATGGCACAGCCAATCTCCTCTGGCTGCTTAATGACCCTGCAGACCGGTGCTGCACGTAGCGACACGGACCGACGATAAACATATAACATATCAATGGCCGTGCATACATGAGGTAATCGGTTTTAGACCTAAAGCCATCAGAAGACCGAACACACTAAAGCCAGTGACGAGCAAAAACGCAATGTCGTAGGTACCCATCAGATCATAAATCCAGCCGGTTAACCATGGGCCAACCGTACCCCCTATAGAGCCTACGAACATCACGATACCGAAGATCACGCCGTGTGAGCGGGTGCCAAAATACTCAGCGACGCTCGGTGATGCGACGGCAAAAAACCCGCCATGGGCAATGCCATAGATCAATGCAAACGCAAACAACCAGTTTGGACCTGGTAAAAGCTGCAAGAACAGCACACTCAGAAATAACAACACAAAAGCGATCGTAAGCGACCACTTCGCACCGAGCACATCAAACGCCGCACCCAACGTCACTCTTCCCAGAATACTGCAACCCCCGATAACGGAGAGCAGCGTCGCCGCAGTGGCCGGCTCGAGCCCTTGATCAATCCCATGCGGTACGATGTGAATAATTACCGTAAACAGACAATACCAATCGGCGAGTTTCGCCATTGAAATCAGCCAGAACTGTCGGGTCCGTAATGCCTGTTTCAAGCCCAGACCCATTTCTTGTGTTATATCCGTGCCAGTTTGGTCTTTTTGCTCACCGCCCCAAGGCTTAAGACCCAACGACATCGGATCACGCCGCATAACCTGCGCTGCGACCAGCATCACAATCAAGGCAACTACACCCACCACCATGCTGGCTTCCCGCCAGCCATAATGGATCACTAGAAACGACGCTAACAACGGCACGATGAGCTGGCCGATGCCTGCGCCAGTCTTAACCAGACCGGACATCAAGCCCCTGCTTCGCTCAAACCAGCGCGCCACAGTCGACAGCGTCACCACATCGTGAGCAGCTATCCCCAAACCACAGAACAGCCCATAGAAAAGATAAAGGTGCCATATAGAAGTCATCCGTGACATCAGAATAAAGCCCAGTGCAAATACAACCGTCGACACAGCAAGCAGGATTCTGGGCCCAACCCGGTCATTGACTCGGCCCATGGCAATACCCAGGACCCCCATGATGGCAAACATGGTCGAAGAGGCGCCCGATATCTGGGCCCTAGACCAACCAAACTCATTTTCGAATTCAGGGAACAGCACACCAAAGGTAAAAAACAAACCCAGGTACATCATTTGCGTAACCATGCTCGCGCCGACAATATAGTGACCGTAAAATATTTTTGAGGTACTCATCGGAAATCACATTTCCCGTTAATTGTGTCGCGAGCCGTTACTAGATGCAGCGTGCTTGACAGAGCTGGCACAATCGGTGAGACAATTTAGCAATTATCGGTGTGCTTTATTTTATCGAGATCCGGTGCATGACCCGCTTGAATCCTTGATAGTCATTGATTGGATTGTGCTGGGTGCAGCGGTTATCCCACATCGCCATCGACCCGACAGCCCACTGGAACCGGCAGGTGAATTCCGGGCGGGTCTGGTGGAAAAACAGATAGGTCAGTATCGGCTTGCTCTCTGCTTCGGTCATATCCTTAAATCGAATGGAGTGACCGTAATTCACGAACAAAACTCGACGGCCGGTTTCCGGATGGATTTTCACTGCTGGGTGCTCAGACTCCAGCACCTGCTGGGCATTGGCGGCTGCACCGGGCAATCTGTCCTCCCGACTCCGGGCGGCACCAGCCTTAGCGGAACTCTGAACAACTTTCAGATTCTCTAGCATGCTCTTCATTCCTGTCGACAAAGTCTCGTAAGCCAGGTACATGTTTGCGAACAAGGTATCCCCGCCGACCGGTGGCAATTCTTGGGCCAACAACAACGCCCCTGTAGGCGGGGACTCAAGATACGTGGTATCAGAGTGCCAGATCCCACCAAAATTATGTTTTTCGTGCGGCAGTTTGATCACCTCTACAACTTCCGGGAATTCTTCCATCCCCTGAATCATTGGATATTCCACAGGCTCTCCAAACCGTCGAGCAAATGCCAACTGTTCGGCGGGTGCGAGAAACTGCCGGTGAAAAAACACGACCAGATGTTCTAACCAGGTTTTTCGGATTTCGTCAACGACCTGATCAGGCAGTTCGGCCTTACAGTCAACCCCGTGGATCACGGCGCCCAAAGCCGTGGAGAGCGGTTCGACCCGGATGTGCTGATAGTCAGACATCGGGAGAGGTATTGATCAGTTGCGATACTCGGGCTCTTCGCGGTCGAGAATCCGCTTCAGCGCCTTAAAATGCCGGTCCGCAATCAGGGGTAGTTCCGGCCCCATCTGTTTCTTCGTTGCCGCCAAGAGCGGTTCGCTGATGGTGCGCAATTTACCTCCGGTTGAACGCGCGAGCACCTGAAACATCGACGCACGTTCCAGGTAATAAAGATCGGTAAAAGCCCGGGCAACCGATTCACCAACAACGGTGACTCCGTGGCTGGCCATGAACAGAACGTTCGCATCACCCATCAGGCTGGCAAGCCGATCTCCTTCTTCCCGATCAAGTGCAAGACCGCTGTATTCGTCGTCATACACAATTCGGCCGTCGAACTGCAGAGCATTCTGTTCACACATCTCGAGGCGGCCATTCTCAATCAACGTCAGAGCGGTGGTATACGGCATGTGGTTGTGCAGCACGACCATCGCACTGGGCACCTTGACATGAATCCGGCTGTGAATAAAAAATGCCGTGTCTTCCACCGTATTCTCACCCTCAAGCACGTTTCCCTCGGAATCGGCCAGAACCAGCGAAGACGCAGTAATCTCCGACCAGTGCCAGCCGTAGGGGTTGATCAGGAATCGGTTTCCCCGGACCACGCCGTCTTCGTCCGGAACGGCCATGGAGAAATGATTGTCAACACCCTCTGAAAGGCCCAACCGTACAGCCCAGCGCAGTGCAGCCGCGAGGTCGACTCGCCCCTGGCTGACCTGGGGTTCGGGATCTGTGCTTCCAGGTTTTTCGACCGGTATGGGTGTTCCCATATTCTGACTCCTCTTCATCGAGCCGCCCAGAAAGGCACTGGAGTTTAGACACGCTTCTGTGCTTCTTCGTCCGTTCAGTGTGAAGCTTTGGACCCTGGTTATCAAGCCACGGGCCGGACCTGTACCAGACCCCGTTCAAATCGCACCCGGGTGGTGCGGTCCCGGGAAGTCGCGAATTGTCAGTCCGAACCACAGGTCGTCGCGAGACTTCAGGGCGATTGCACGGCAGACCGATCGCCGTCGGCTTCAACCCTGGGTGCGAGAATCGTATCACTGACGGTTTGAACCGAAAGCGTGGCACGAAACGACGGCATGGTAGGTGACCGACCCCCGAACGACCTGACATAGTTGTCCAGCATCCACATGTACCCATCCTGCCTGGGATCGCTCAACTCCTTCAGCTCATCGTGCTAGCCTGTATCGATTGCAGAATCCAGCCGGTTCCAGTCCCAGAGGTGCAGTGATGCCTTCGTTCCCCATAGCGTGAATTAGACCGTATCTGGGGTGTTTCGCTACAGTGTAGCAATAGGCAGATGAGTGCGTGATCCCACAACTGATCGACGAGGAGCCCTGCCCCCGACGCAATCCATCCATTTTGCAACGATAACGGACCTGTAGGAGATTGATGCTCTAGTGCGGGCAATAGATGGCCGCCATGGATCCCTGGTGACTCGTTGTGCCCTGCAGGTCGCCTCGTTGGTCTTTGTCCGTCCGGGTAAGGTGCGAGATGCAAAGTGGACTGACATTCATTTAGAACGAGCTGGCTGGCGTATTCACGTCGCGAAGATGAAGCGAGACCACATCGTTTCACTTTCTGACCAAGCCATTCAAATACTCGACTCAAATCTAGCGGTCTGCATGCAACAAATACCCGCTTCTGCTTTCGCTGAATCGGGTCTGTCACCCCCTTTAGCTAGATTTAGGAGCTCCGGCAAGCGGTCAACTCGACGCTATGCGTATGCCAGTACAATAGAATTGTGAATACGAGGAAATTAGATGATTTTTGCGACATTTTACCCTACCTGAAGTAGAGGAGTAGGATAGGCAACCTGAGTCGTGTTCTTTCCATCTGTTTGTCGCTGATTCTATTGGTTGATGACGCATGAGCAACGGAAACCAATGAGGTTTAAATCGCTAGTCGCTGTAGCCTGTGGTGCTAGGTTATACGTCGTTGACGGGATGCCGGTAGTGCTGGCAAATCACTAACCAAAGCTGGACTCCGGGGGTGAGATCGTTTATCTGCTCTTGTTTATGATTGGAGTGGCAACCGCGGTCAGCGCCGTAACCTACTCGGCTTGGAATAGACGGAAACGCCGTCTCCGTAGAGATCATCGGGCCTTGAGATGACGAAAAAGCAGAGAGGTTTACGGTGTCAGTGGGAAGTTGGGAGTAGAGGCGTAGAATGGGCGTATGAAGCGCCTGTTTGGCATTGTAGTTTTCATGTTGAGCGACATAGTTCAAGCGAATTCCGTTGTAGTAGCCAATCTATTTGATGATCCTGTAGCAGTCGAATGGGGCGGTCTCGAAAACAGTTGTACCTTGATCGGTATCGTGGATTCGACTCCCGCCCTCTCCGCCAAATCAAAAGTTTGGAGTAAATAATGAATCTGGAACTTAACGGGAAAAGTGTTCTCATCACGGGTGCTTCAAAAGGGATCGGTGAAGCGACGGCGGAAGCATTCGCGCGGGAAGGATCCAGCATTATTCATGTCACCGCCCGCTCCAGTGATCTACTCGACAAGCTCAAGTCCAGGATTCAGTCGGCGCACGATTGCGAGGTCCATACCTACCCATTGGATTTGACAGATGTGGCCGAACGAGACAATCTGATAGCGTCAGCGATCGACGTCGACATCCTGGTCAATAATGCTGGTGCCATACCCTCTGGCTCACTTGAGGTGGTTGATGACGCGGCATGGCGACAAGGTTGGGAACTCAAGGTTTTCGGTTACGTGAATATGTGCCGCACGTTCTACAAGCACATGGCTGATCGTGGTCACGGAGTCATCATTAACAACATTGGCAACTCGGGCGAGAATCCGGATATTGATTACATCGCTGGTTCGTCAGGCAACGCAAGCCTGATGGCGTTTTCTAGGGCGCTTGGCGGGCACAGCCTGGATCACGGGGTGCGTGTGGTGGCAGTTAATCCTGGCCCAATTGACACCGGGCGAATGGAAAAGATGCTCAAACAGCGAGCTGGGAAGATGCTCGATGACGAGGGTCGTTGGCGGGAACTACTTGCGCGATTTCCGGGTGGGCGGGGCGGCACTGCTGAAGAAGTCGCGGATCTAATCGCTTTCCTTTCATCCACGCGAGCCGGATTTATTTCTGGCTGTGTAGTGACGATCGACGGCGGCATCACCGCTAGGCGATCCGTTGTTTAGTCGACATTGATGGCGAAAATCGCCTGTGCTTTTTCTGGTAACGTGCAATAGCTATGCCTACAACTCAAGCACTCATAGTTGATGGTCGTAGTTTCAGGTATGGGAAAAACATGACCGAAAGACGTGCCATGATGATGGGTAATAAAACACTAACTCTCAAAAAATACACAGACACGAGTAAAACCTTGAGGTATCCAGCAATAATGGCTAAAGCTATCTGCAGTCTGGAAAGTTCACAGTGTTAATGGGGTGCTAGTAGTGATGGAAGAGAAGAAATGAAACACCTCTATTGAATGACAGGCGCGTAGGTTATGGATCGCCGTGTTGAAAATGCTAGAAATTGAGAGACACATCCTTGTGATGCGAGTGGCAAACAGCGACGTATTGCGCCTGTTCCGTCGTCATGTAACGCTGTAGGCGAAGGCCAATTGAATTTTTGAGGAGATCATCATAAACCAGGAGGTCACCAAGCAGCTCAGCCTTAGCCCGTGACCGCCACGTAACTTCCGCCTCAAACAACCCCATCCCTTGAGACAAGAGATTGAGCGCTTTATCGGTCTTAGGTGTCTTTTTCTTGAGCGCACGTCGGGCCTTTGAGAGCTTGGATTTGACTTTACCGCTACCGGCAACAGCGCCAAGTTTCTTCTCAGCGGCCTTAATCGCGGCGATTGCCGCTTCCGGCGACGAATCCTGGACCGTCCGCTTGAGGTTCGTGAGTTCCTTATCCAAAGCCGCCAATTTGTCGGCATCCTCGATGAGACTTCGTAGCTTCACTACACTCTCGTAAGCACTATCGACGCTCTGTCGATAACGGATCCGTGCCTTCTTCAACACCTTCGCACGCTCGACGAACCCATCCCGTGCACCCTGCCACGATGCCGGCACCTGAGAAAGTTGGGTATTGCGCTCTTCACTCAAGACTGCAAATTCTGATTCGAACTTAACCTTCTCTGATTCCGGGCCATCATATTCGGCAGACCAGTTCCGAATTCTCCGCTCAAGTTCCGCGAGCCGCTTGTCAGCGAGACGTGCCCGTCGCTGCATGCTGCGCACCTCGCGATGCAGCGGCCGATATTCGGGAATGTACGCGTCCAAAGCATTTCGAGCCGCTATAACATCATCAACCAACACCGACACACCCATTACCACCTCAAATCCAGCGACCAGCGCCTTCTGCTGAGATTCGGGTAGATAACTGATATCAAGGCCTTTCGCACGGGACACACCAGCCAACAAGGTCTTACCTTCGCTGTCGTAATAGGCGAATACATATTCCTCCAGGCATTCCTGCAACTGGGGATTCATCGGTGGGGGCGCCGTTTCTGAACTGAGGTGGATCCGATTGGGCAGGTAGTTAACGAGACTCGGGTAATAACCGGCGATCGCAAGACCGACAAGTTGGAGGAGAATAAATGGCACAGCGCCCTTGTAGATTTCAATCGTTTTAACCACTGCCGACGCAACGCCCCGAAGGTAAAACAGCGCAAAACCAAAGGGTGGGGTCAAAAAAGAAGTCTGGATATTGATTCCGATCATCACACCCAACCAAACTGCCGTGATATTCGCTGACGGATCAGACAAAAGAATCGGCGCAATGATCGGTACAACGACCACTGCGATCTCGATGAAGTCGAGGAAAAACCCGAGAAAGAAAATGACCGCCATAACAACGATGAACTGGGCCCAGAATCCCCCTGGCAGGCTACTGAGAAAATTGCGCACCAGTTCTTCACCGCCAAAAGCACGAAACGCGGAGGTGAGCATTGCCGCACCGATCAGGATAATGAAGACCATCGAGGTGGTCTTCGCGGTCTCTACCATCACACCATGCATGGTGTTGTCGATCTTTAACGTGCGCCAACCGCTCCAAACCACACCCGTGAGGAGTACCGCAGTCGCTATCCCCGCCAGTATGAGACCTATAACCTCATCAGCAGTTCGGATGAATTTTATGTTCAGGTCATAAATGCTCAGGATCACCAGTAGCGCGACGAGCGCACCCGTCGCCAATACGGCTGGGACATAGGTATACTTCTGGCCTCCAGCCAGTCGATAACCGGCCATGACCATCGCACCAATTGCGCCGATCGCGCCAGCCTGATTCACCGTTGCGATGCCCGCAATAATTGATCCCAAAACGGCGAAAATCAGGACCAGTGGTGGTACCAGGGCAAGAAACACCCGTTTGGCAAACTGTCGATCAAACTGACCTTCATAAGGCACTGGTGGTGCAATATGCGGGCGAATGAATGACGCGATCAGGATATACGCCATGTACAGCGCGACGAGGATCAATCCGGGGATGAGCGCACCCATGAACATGTCACCGGCACTGGCCGGAGTCACGTCATACTCGCTCGGCATTGACATCTGACCGGTACTGAATCTGTACTCGGCAAAACGTATGCCATTAGCAACGTCGCTCGCCCCCGATAACTGATCGGCCAGGATGATCAGTACGATGGACGGCGGGATAATCTGTCCCAGCGTACCGGATGCACACACCGTTCCGGTAGCAAGAGTGTGCGCGTACTTGTGCCGCAACATCGCCGGCAGTGAGATCAGCCCCATTGCGATGACGGTGGCCCCGACAATGCCCGTTGTCGCTGCCAGCAACGCCCCGACAAAGACTACCGAGATACCGAGTCCACCGGGAATCGGTCCGAACAACTGCGCCATCGTCACTAACAGGTCTTCAGCAATGCGAGAGCGCTGCAACATGATGCCCATGAAGACAAACAGCGGAATGGCAATCAGCGTATCCCGCTCTACGTCCCAGTACAGGCTGCGAAAATTGGTCACCCCGGCGCTCAACCATTGCACTGGACCTCCCTGTGAGAAATACGCATCGATGTCACCTGCGAAAATCCACCCACACAGCGCAGCCAACCCAATAGTCAAGATAGCTGAACCCGGTAGGGAAAACGCCACCGGAAATCCCGAACTCAAAGCCCCGACCATAAGGAGGAAAAGCACTGCCAGGAACAGGAGTTCCATCATTACACCCCAGAGGCCACGGTTTCTTCGCCATTGTCTAAGTCACGATCCTCAGACAACTTGGGCTCGCCTCGAAGATCGGCGACGCTTTCCAGGAAATAACTCATAAACTGAATCGTCATCGTCACCGAAAAGGTCACTAGAAACCCAACCATCAAGTACTTTACATACATGCCATAACCTTGCTGGCTCACTTCAAAACTCAACAACGGGCCGTTCAGGCTACTGCCTCTACCCCACATACCGGTAGTCAATATGACCCAACACAACGGAAGACCCATAAAGATAGATCCAATACCATTCGCCCATGCTTTGCCACGCGCACTGAAATGGGTGTAAAGCACATCGACACGCACATGACCCTCGGTAATCAACGCATAAGCACTGGCAAAAAGGAAAAGCGCCGCGTACCAAAACCGGACCAGGTCACCCATAAAGGCCTGTTCATATGAAAAAATAAACCGCGTGATAACGATCGAAAATTCCGCCACAACAATCAGTAGCGCAAGCCAAGTGAATCCCAGCCCGCGCACAAACAATGCGATGAAAAAACCCAGTAGAACCAGCGGATAGTGCACGTATGTGCCCCGATAGCTCGTTCGACCAAGATCCAGTGTCATCTGTTGCCCGACCAGGAAAATCAAGAGATCTTCCACACGAAGAAATGAAATCACCGCATCGACAATACCGACCAACAAGATCGCCCAAAAAAGAGCCCGCACGAGATACGTCACCAACGCAGTCAGCCGAACAGCTTCTGTCCGCAGCCCAACATCACGAGTTAACCATGGGTAGACAACGGCAGCGCCCAAACCCACGAAGACGATGGCAACTTGAATCCACCCCAGGGTAATCGCCTCATCGATCAACGGTTTAGACAAAGGGTTCAAACCGAACCACCCTTGGTGGGCAGACAACGCCAGCACCCCGGGCCAGTCCCACCAGAAAATCAGAAAATTATTCAGTAGAAACAACAACACGAGCGCAACCATGCCCCACGCACTGGCACGGAGCCACAAAGTCACAGCATGACTTGCCGCTGAGGTTTGGTCTTGCGTGCTCCGGTTGGAAAAACTGATCAAGATGCCCTCGTAGTCAATGTGCAGTCACCCGCTCGAAGTCGCTGCAACAGATTGGCGACCTCCCGCGACTATGGCCCGAGAACTAGAAAAAAAAGGGCGGAGTCGTTGGACTCCGCCCTCAGTCGACTGCTTGTTCTATTTAAATCCTTAGATTCAGGCGATGAATCAGATACCGAGCACCCGGTTACGTTGTGTGATGTAGGGTACCTCAGAAGTGTTCATCCAGCTTCCAACAGACTGACGTGTGGCAAGCATGCTGTCTAAAATGCGAGCGGTCAGATCACTGTCCGCACGATACTCCTCGAAGACTTCTAACGTCGCTTCGCCGGCTGCATCAAAGATGTCGTCGCTGAACTCGCGCAGCAGAACGCCATGCTCTTCGACAAGCTTAACCATTGAAGAGCCGTTGTTCCAACAGTACTCCGAATACAACAAGTTATTCTCGAGCGCACAGGCCGCCTCGATCAACTTCTGATCAGCTGTTGACAACCCGTCCCACCAGGTCTTGTTCATTCCAAATGATTCCATGGTGCCTGGCTCGTGGAAACCCGGCCAGTAGTAATACTTCGCCGCTTCATAGAACTTCATGAAACCATCATTCCAGGGACCCACCCATTCAGTGGCATCAATTGCACCGGAAACCAGTGCTTCGTAGATCTGGCTACCCGGCAGAGACACCGGCGAGGCACCCATTTTTGCCAGTACGTCACCGCCCATCCCTGGAATACGCATCTTGAGTCCCTTGAAGTCATCTGCAGAATTGATCTCCTTGCGAAACCAACCCCCCATCTGTACCCCGTTGTTACCCGCCTTGAAGCACTTGATATTGAACGGGGCACCGAGCTCATCCCACAGTTCCTGACCACCACCCCAATCGATCCAGGTGTTGACTTCGTTAACAGTCAACCCAAAAGGCACAGACCCAAAAAACGCATAGCCTTTGTGCTTGCCTTTCCAGTAATAGTCTGCCGCATGGTAGGCCTGTGCGTTGCCAGAGGCGACTTCATCAAAAGCATCGAATGCTTTGACCCGCTCGTTGGCTGCAAAGTACTCCACATGAATCCGGCCACCACTCATTATCTCCAGGTTCTTAGCGAGGCGTTGTGCACCCGTACCGAGGCCCGGAAAATCGCGTGGCCATGTGCTGACCATCACCATTTCGATGCGCTCCTTGGCGATGGCCGGTGCGGCCAGCGTTGCCGCAGCCGCCGCGGTCCCTGCCGCACTGGCAGTTTTCAGAAAATCTCTACGTTTCATGTTTCCTCCTCATCTTGCATTAGGACCTGAGCAGATTTCCAGCCACCCAGGCAGGTTATCTTCTGCTGCGGGATGGTCTAGAAACCATCCCTTACAATCACTTTAGCATGTCGAAAAGACTTTTGGGGGTATTCTCATATTAATTCAGTGAGAAGCTGAATCCACCCTCCTTTAACATGCAAGAGAAACAGTACAAAGTGCAGTATTATCGTGTTATCGCATCGTACGAATTGACTCTATCCCATGACTGATTATCGAACCCACCGACCTACGATTATGGGCACCACGCACATGGTCTGCGCTGGCCACAATCTCGCTGCGGCCGCAGGCTACCGCATACTTGAAGAAGGAGGCAATGCCATCGATGCAGGTGTCGCTGCAGGTATCGCCATCAATGTTGTCCTGCCCGAGAACACCAATTTTGGCGGCGTAGCGCCCATCATTGTCTATCTTGCGGATACCGATTCCATTGTGACCATCAGTGGCCTGGGACGCTGGCCGCGCGCCGCATCGATCGATTACTTCAAACGAGAACACGATGGAGACCTGCCCTTAGGTATTCTGCGAGCCGTGGTGCCGTCCGCGCCTGACGCCTGGCTCACCGCGCTTGAAAGATACGGCACCCTCAGCCTAGAACAAGTGATCACTCCGGCACTTGAATTGGCTGAGGAAGGTTTCCCACTCTCCGCCGTGGTGCAAAACGAGATAGTGAAACAATTCACCACCGGTCCTGTTTGGAAAGCCAACGGCAGAATATTCATGCCAGGGGGTCGCCTGCCGCAGGTGGGTGACCGGATCGTACAATCTGCACTGGCCGATACGTTTAAGCGCCTGATTGATGTTGAGCACCGCGCCAGAGACTGTGGACGTTCAGCCGCGATACGGGCAGCGCGAGATTATTTTTATCAGGGCGAACTGGCTCGCGAAATCGCCGACTTCAGCGCATCCGAAGGTGGTCTACTTTGCTACGAAGACCTGCGTGATTTTTCGGTCGGTCACGAAGCGCCTGTGAGCGGACAATTTCAAAATTACTCGATTTATACCTGCGGACCATGGTGTCAGGGACCTGTCGTCGCACAAGTACTTCAAATGCTGGCCAATGACAATCTCAAAAATATGGGCCACAACAGCAGTTCGTACATACACCTCATCTCCGAGGCGTTAAACCTGGCCTTTTCTGATCGAGAGCATTATTTTGGCGACCCTGACTTTGTCGATGTGCCGATATCGACTCTGCTGTCTTCGGCCTATACCCAAATTCGTCGAGCAGAAATCGATCCTGCCAAGGCTTTTGGCGAGATGCCCCCGCCGGGTAAAACTGAAATTGAACCGCATTACCCTGCCCCATCCCCATCCACTGGATCACCAAACTCTGGGGCGGCGACCGACACCAGTTATACCTGTACCGTCGATCGATGGGGCAACGCGTTTTCAGCAACACCCAGTGATCAGAACACGCCCAATCCAATCATTCCTGAGCTCGGCTTTAGTCTCTCATGTCGGGGGTATCAAAGCTGGCTCGACCCTGCTCACGCTTCAAGTTTAGCGCCCTTGAAACGACCCCGACTGACGCCCAATCCAGCCATTGCGCTGAAAGACGGGAAGCTCTTCATGCCCTTTGGCTGCCCGGGTGGAGATGCTCAGTGTCAGGCCATGGTGCAGGTTTTTCTCAATATCGTCGAATTTGACATGGCACCCCAGGTCGCCGTCGAACAGCCTCGATTCGCAACCTGGAATTTTCCGAATTCGTTCTGGCCCCATGGCTACCTGCCGGGTCGGCTTAACCTGGAAAGTCGTATGGACCCAGCGTTAGTTGAACAGCTCAAACACCTTGGCCACGACGTCGTGTTTTCCGACGACTGGGATTCAATGTACATGGGTGTTATGGGCGCCATCACCGTGGATACGGATGCCGGCCTGCTTCGTGCGGGTGCAGACCCGCGCCGGGATACCTATGCGATCGGTCGGTAAAACGAGCGGCGTTTGATCAGGGCTCCAGAGGCGCCTGCAACGTTGCACCGGGCACCCTGATGCCACCACGGGGTTGTCCTGGCTCGATCGTTCCGTAACGCGCTTCAAAATCAGCAGGCAACGAACGACCATCTGCGGCTGATAGCCAGAGCCTTAGAAGATGTCTCCTTCGTTCCGGTTCGGGCCAGTCTTGGTAACTGGTCCGGGCATGCAGTATCTGGTGATTGTGCAGAAATTGTATATCGCCTGGAAGAAAATCAATATCCAGACGCAGCTCATCACTCGATGCCAGTTCATCAACCAAATCCAACGCATCGGCCTGCTCTGCAGTCAATGGCGGTATGTGTGGATGGCGTTGTGCCGCATCAATAAAGTCACGTGCGTAAATACAGGTGACCCGCTCTTCTTCGGGATAAAACACGGCCAATTCATAGGTCTCGTCGTCGCCTTCAGGGATCTCGCCTTTGCGGTCTATATGAAACCGCCGACAGAGCACTTTCAGTAGATCAGGACGACGCTGGGCAATTTCATGGTAAATCGTCGATGATGAACAAATCGAGCTCTGCCCTCCCGTACGCGCGGGTTGCAGACACAACAGGCCGACAATATCGGTGGAATCGGTGTGAAAGAGCTGTCGATAGCTGGTTTGATAAACCCGGTTCAGCGAATCCATAGGGTCGAGCCCCAGATCGTAGACATGGCCGAGCAGGTGACCCTGTGCATTCTGTGAAACTGGTACGCCCAGATGACAGCCGATCCCATAATATGCGCGGGCTGAAGTTTCGCGGTTCCATTCGAGGACTGGCAACCCACGTAACACAGCGAATCCACGCCCGTAGATGAGTTCGTCCCGCAATTCTCGGATACGTGAAGCGAACGCTGGCAAAACGAAAGAGCTGGCACTCAACTCGGGGATAGGTACCGCTTGGGTACGGCTGACTGCGACCTCTAGTTCCTGGATCTCCTCGTCAGTCAGCCCAATGATCCAGTCATCACGTTGCTCCCAGTCGGCGCGATACCACACGGCCGGGTCAAAATTACGACTGAGGGTCATCTGGTTACCCCGCGTGACATGCAGTTCCCGTGACACAAACGGCAATCCTGATCGGCGCTTATCCTCGCATGCGCTCAGCCTTGGGGTCAAATATCGGTTCGGGCTGCAGCGTCGCAGAGAGGGTTTCACCCAGTATATCAATCGACCAGCCATCTTTTTCGTCGGCTATCTCTTTGGGCACGTACCCCATTGCCACTGAAAGCCCAGATGCGTGTGCATAGCCGCCGGATGTGACCCAACCTTTCACTTCACCTTGGTGTCGGATTGGCTCATCGCCGATGGCATCAGCATCGGTAGCGTCGACGACAAATACTCGTAACCGCAACTTTCCACCGTGTTCTTTTTCGGCTGCCGCTCCGGCTTTGCCGATAAAGTCGGCGTCCTTTTTAAGCGCCACAAATCGTCCCATACCCGCCTCATAGGGACCATAAATCGGACGGTATTCCCGTGCCCAGGAACCGAAGTTCTTCTCGACCCGTAAAGAATTCAGCGCCCGTGAACCGAATAAGCGCAAACCCAAATCTTCTCCCTGATTTTGGATAAGATCGAAAACATAACGCTGGAATTCAGGCTCCATCCAGATCTCGTAGCCCAGGTCACCCGTGAAACTGACTCGACCTACCAGACAAGGCGCCATACCCACGTCGAGCTTACGGATATCCAAAAAACGAAATGCTTCGTTACTGACATCGTCGTCCACCAGCCGCTGAAGCAGTTCTCGAGATTTCGGACCGGCGATGGATAGGCCGACCAGTCCAGGGCCCCGCGCAATGATCTCTACGCTGCCGTCTTCAGGTAGGTTTTGCGTAAACCAGCGCATATGGTAATTCTCGGCAAGACCAGAACCCACTATGAAAAATTCCCCATCACCCAGGTTCGCCAGACTGAAATCACCAATCAGCTTGCCACCATGGTTCAGCATTGGTGCAAGTGTCATACGCCCGTCCGCGGGTAATCTGCAGGTCAGTAGACGGTCCAACCAATCGGAAGCACCCGACCCTCGGATCGTATACTTGGCAAAACTCGCAATTTCCATTATGCCAACTGCCGTTCGCACTGCATTGACTTCCTCAGCCACATGCTCAAAGTCGGTCGACCTTCGCCAGGAAAATTCATCGACAACACCTTCCGGGGCAAACCATAGCGCTTGTTCCAGCCCATAGGCCTCGCCCATCTGGGCACCGGCTGCCAGCAACCGGTCATAGACCGGTGTGGTACGCAGAGGACGGCCCGCGGGTAGCTCTTCATTGGGAAACCGGATCGAAAAACGACGGGAATAGTTCTCCTGAACCTTCTTGTTGGTATAAGCGAGGGTCGCCCAGTCACCGTAACGCGCGACATCCATGGCCCAGACATCAAATCCGGGGTCACCTTCAATCATCCAGTTCGACAGTGCGAATCCCACTCCGCCTCCCTGGCTGAAGCCTGCCATCACGCCACAAGCACACCAGTAGCCACGCAGCCCCTTAATGGGACCGATAAGCGGATTTCCATCGGGTGCGAAGGTAAATGGTCCGTTGATGATCTGCTTAATCCCAGCCTTCTGAAAGGCCGGAAAATGTTCAAACCCGACTTCCAGAGAAGGTGCTATCCGGTCGATATCCTCGGGCAGCAGTTCATGTCCAAAATCCCACGGCGTCTCTTTAGGCGACCAGGGCTTACAGGCTTTTTCATAGGTCCCCATCAACATACCGTTACCCTCCTGCCTTAAATACAACTCGCCATCAAAATCAACACAATGCGGCACTTCCAACCCTGATGACTCATTGAAGGCGACCACTTCAGGCATGTCTTCGGTCAACAGATACATATGCTCCATGGCGAGAACAGGCAGTTCGAGTCCAACCATCCGGCCGACTTCTCGGGCCCACAGGCCGCCAGCGTTAACGACATGCTCGGTATGAATCTCACCTTTTTCCGTAATCACGCGCCAACTGCCATCCTGATTCTGCTGAAGATCCGTCACGCGGGTCTGTTGGTGGATGACGGCACCACTCTTGCGTGCTGCCTTTGCATAGGCCCAGGTGGTACCCGAGGGATCCAGGTGGCCTTCTAACGGATCACTCATCGCACCCACGAACTTGTCCGGATCCAGCAATGGGAAAATATCAGCCGCCTCCTTGGGGCTGATTATCTCGGTGTCCATACCGAGATAATGCCCTTTCGCGTGCATGCTTTTAAGCCAGTCGAAGCGTTCCTTGGTCGCTGCCAGAAAAACACCGCCCGTCAAGTGAAGCCCGATCGACTGTTCAGACAGTTCTTCGATCTCGTTATACAGTTCAATAGTGTATTGTTGGAGCTTGGCGACATTGGGATCGCCGTTGATGGTATGCATACCACCGGCTGCATGCCAGGTTGAGCCCGAGGTCAGCTCCGAGCGTTCCAGGAGCACAACATCGGTCCAGCCGGCTTTCGTCAAGTGATACAACACTGAACAGCCGATGACTCCACCCCCTATAACAACCGCCTGTGCGTGTGCTTGCATAATGAGATCGTTCCTTACTTATCTGTCAGGGTCTTTTGTCAAGGATTTCATTTCGACTACGGATCGCTGGAGCCGATCTGCGTTTTACGTCTATCCACATACTCATCCATAGCCTCGCACCGGGCACTATCAATCAGGGGCGCTTCAAATGTCTCGATGGCCTGCTGCCAAAGTGCCGTGGCTCGCTCCGTTGCATCTTTTGCACCAGCCGCCTGCCAGTTTTCATTGTTCTGCCAGTCACTGACCAGTGGAGTATAAAAAGCAGTCTCATAACGCGCCATGGTGTGGTCTGTGCCGAAAAAATGGCCCCCTGGGGAAACTGCTCCGATGGCGTCGATACCCAGTTCTTCTTCGCTGGTATTTATTGGAGAAAACATGGTGATGAGATTCTGCAACATCTCAACATCAATAATCAGCTTCTCAAATGAAGCCACTAACCCGCCTTCAAGCCAGCCAGCCGCATGGTAGAGCAGATTGCCGTGACCCAAAACAGCACTCCACATGGACATCTGGGTCTCATAGACCGCCTGGGCATCTGTGGTGTTTGAGGCGTTGCAGCCACTGGTTCTATAGGGCAGTCCGTAGCGTCGAGCGAGTTGCCCACCGGCCAGGTTGGCCTTGGCGTTCTCCGGCGTACCGAACGCTGGCGCACCTGAACGCATATCGACGTTGGACGTGAACCCACCGTACACCACCGGTGCCCCGGGACAAAACGCCTGTATCATTGCCAGCCCGAAAAGCGCCTCCGCATTCTGCTGCACCAGCCCTGCCGCCAGGGTCACCGGCGTCATCGCACCCAACAGGGTAAACGGTGTCACGATCACAGCCTGCCCGTAGTGCGCGAGTTCCAGCGCAGCGTCAGACATTGAATCGTCGAGCTTTCGCGGCGAGTTGATATTGATGTTGCCGAATAATGACGGGTCTTCGGATAACTCGTCCGTCGTCATACCCCGACCTAGTGCAACCATGTGCACTGCATCCTGAACCCTGCCCTTACCGATGGGTACAGCTGAAAATACCTTGTCGGACAAAATAATGTTTGCCCGGTAGGTGTCGAGATGGCGCGTATTCGCCGGCAGGTCGGTGGGTGCAACACTCTGGTTCCCAAAAAAGTTAATCACATTGAAGGTCTGCCCGAGTTTAATCAGGGTCTGGTAGTCGGAAAAGTTTCCCGGCCGTCTTCCATTGATCCGATCATGCACGTTGGGCGGACCGGAAACCAAACCACAGTTGATTCGGCGCCCGCCTATCAATAGCTGGTTGGCAGCATTCCGTGGTGTCAACGAAAAGTGTTGAGGTGCTTTACCAACCAGCGCCATGATCGTCTCACGGTCTATCCTGACGATCTGTGTCGTTTCATCGACACTCCCGCCGAGAGACTGGAACATGGTTCTTACCCGATCGCTGGTGACCTCAATGCCCAATGATTCGAGCACAGTCATCGACGCATTATGAATCTCTTCAAGCTGATCCGGTGTCAATGGACACAACGGCGGATAAGGGTTGTCCAGAACCTGCGGCGCTAACTGGTTCAGCGCCGACTTAGCACTGCGGACAGCTTTACGCACTTCCCGCTTGGAAGTTCGTGCACCCCGTCTCATGGTGTTCTCCCGTTCAGAATCCCACTTTACAGGCCGTGACCGAATCCGTAATTAAAGGCGATATTCAACTCCGGTATTATCATGTTTGAGACATTAAAAACTATGTTTCGGACATATAATGAGTGGGCAATGTTGCCGATACCTCGCCAAAATGTCACCTTTCTGCTGATCGATAAATTCTCCGTCATGGGTTTGAGTGGGCCCATGGAGGTGTATCGCCATGCAAACCGGTTCGGCCCTAAGGCCGTGTACAACACGATGATTGCAAGTGTTGATGGGGGTTATGTCACCGCGAGCAACGGTCTGCAAATAAGGGCGGACCTCAGTCTCGATACCCTGGAACACACGGATGTGTTCGTTATCGTCGCGGGTGTGGGTGCAGAAAAAATTACGGATCGGAAATTACTGGCCGTCCTTCAACGACTAAGGGCACAACGCTGTATCCTCGGTGGTGTATCCACCGGCGGGCTTATTCTGGCTCGAGCAGGGCTTTTGAATGGATACAGGGCCACGGTGCACTGGGAAAGTTTTGCCTCCCTGGTTGAGTTGTACCCCAAAGTTACGCCGGTATTTCAGCACTACGTCAGAGATCGAGATCGGATCACCTGCTCAGGGGGCACAAGCACAATCGACCTTTTCCTCGATCTTGTGAGCGATGATCTCGACAGTACGGTAGTCACACGCATTACGGAACAGATGCAGATGGACCGCCAGCGACCGGGCGAGGATAAACAAGGACACCGACTGAATCGTCATGGCAAACCCCTGAGCACAGCAGTTGCACGCGCGGTTGCGCAAATCGAATTCAGTATCGACGAACCCACCCGTGTCAATGAACTTGCTCGACTTGCGGGTGTGACTTCACGCCATCTTCTGCGGCTATTTCGACAGGAACTCGGCACAACACCAGTACAATTTGGCTTGGATATCCGGCTTCAACGGGCACACTCTCTAATCCTGAATACCAGCATGGCGCTATCAGACATCGCAGCCGCGACAGGCTTTAACTCCCGATCCCACATGACCCAACGTTATCGTAACCGCTACGCCGAAACCCCCACGCAAACCCGACTCAACTGAATGAACTTAACCGAGCACCGCTCCCACAGAATCACCCAGTATGCTCGCAATATCGTCAAGGGTGGATTCTGAGGTGACTATCGGGGGAGCTACACAATAGCAATCACCCCTGACCCGACTGAACATGCCCCGTTTGACGGTTTCAGCATGAACCTTTGCTCCAATGCCGTCACTGGCGTCGAACATCTCCTTAGTCGCTTTATCCTTCACTAGCTCAACGCCACACATCATACCCAGGCCACGGACCTCACCGACATGCGGATGATCGGCCAGGGCCTCCTTTAATTTAACCAGCAGGTGTTTGCCTTTGGTCTGAGCTTGTCCAACGAAATCCTCATTTTCGATGATATCCATCATGGCCAGAGCGACCGCACAACCGACGGGATGTGAACTGTAGGTATACGCGTGCATCCACGGGGAACCACTGTCGTTCATCACGCTGGCGATCTCATCACTGATCCCGATACCGCCCAGCGGGAAATAGCCTGAGGTGATAGCTTTTGCAAACTGTATCAGGTCGGGCTCAATGCCCCAGTGTTCGAGTCCGAACATTTTCCCGGTACGACCGAACCCGGTGATCACCTCATCAGCGACCAGCAACACCTCATACTGGTCACAGATCTCTCGAATCCGTTTAAAGTAATCTTCCTGCGGCACAATCACGCCGCCGGCACCCTGAACCGGCTCTGCGATAAACATAGCTACCGTGTCTGCCCCTTCTTCAAGAATCTGCTTCTCGAGTTCGTCAGCGGCGGCAATACCCTGGCTCTTCGCGCCTTCTGGCGCTTCATAAAGATAAGGATAAGGCGAGGGTATATGTGAAAACCCGGGGATTCTCGGTTCGAACATCGCCCAGTAAGCCGGTATACCCGTCGCGCACATCCCCGCCATCGTCACCCCGTGATAGCCCCAGATCCGGGATATGACTTTAGTCTTATCGGGCTTGCCTTTGAGTTTCCAGTAATACCGGGCCAGCTTGATATTACTGTCGGTCGATTCACCGCCGCCCGAGGTCAGATAGAAATGATTGATACTCGGATAGGTCAGATGGGCCAGTCGTTCCGACAGTTCAATTGCACGGGGGTTTGAACTGCCCGCATAACCGGAGACAAATCCCATCTGCCGCATTTGGGCAGCTGCCGCATCGGCGAGTTCAGGCCGGCCATTACCGGCTGTGTTGCACCACAACCCCGATAGACAATCGATGTACTCATTGCCTTCAGAATCTACAATATAAGCCCCTTTCCCTCCGACCCAAACTTTAGCGGATTCGTGTGCGGCCGGGTTGTGTAGTGGATGGACAAGGTGGGCCGTGTCTCTATCGATCAAACTCCTCTCAGCTGCGGTGGTCACGTTGCGCTCTCCCTGGAATCAATTAGAGAATGGTACTGTGATAATCATCTTATCTGACATTCTGGAACAATGAAACGGGTCAGAAGAAACAACCGGTTGTACTTAGTTCATGCCCCTATCCCGCAATAATCGATCAAGATATTTAGCCGACCTGTGACAGAATCCGATCAACAAATTCTTCCATGCTGCGCACTGAACTGGCTATATCTTCTCGTTGAAAATTAAAGAACAGGTGCTGAACACCCAGTTCTCGAAACACCCCAATATCCTCGACGATCTGGTCCGGGCTCCCGGTAAATAGATGATGCTGACCATCGGAAAGTGCTATTGGCGCACCATCGTTCGGCCAGTGTGCCCAATAGGCCAGTATGATCGACGCAGGATCCCGGTCATGCTCAGCGGCCACCCTGTAGAGACGCTCAAGGGCTTCTGAGTAACGTGCCGCAGTATTCAGCGGAAACCGGGGATTTGATCCCACAGGATACCAGGCATCACCGTGGGTTACGGTCCGCCTGAGTGCAGCTTTACTCTCGCCACCCACCCAGATCGGAATATGGGGCTGCTGCACTGGTCGCGGCAGGAACGTAACATCTTCGAAAGACACATAGTTTCCATGATAAACCGGCTGCTCGTGCGCCCACAGAACTTTAAACGCTTCCAGATATTCGTCAGTGACCCGGCCCCGATCTGAGAAAGGTGGTGCCCCAATCGCTTTAAACTCCTCAGCCATCCAGCCTGAACCAATGCCGGCAATCACTCGACCGTTGGAAAGCAGATCAATGGACGCCAATGCCTTGGCTGCGAATACCGCGCTGCGGTGCGGCACGACCATCACTGAAGCCAGTAATTTGACCTCACTGGTAATCCCAGCAAGGTAAGCCATAATGGCCAACTGCTCCACGCAATCTCCCGATGCTGCACCTGGAAACGTGCCCGTGGAACTGTAGGGATAGCGAGAGTCGATGTTTCTGGGTATCACGATATGGTCAGGCACCCCCAAGCAGGCAAATCCCAATTCTTCACCGCGGGTCGCGAACGCTTTGATGCCTTCACGCGTCGCTAGCGGACCCCGGCCTGGAATGCTGAAACCAAAGTCCACTGTCTTGTCGCCGTTCAGACAGTTGGTTGTGGCGCAGCAACGCTGCGCGACACTGTCCCAACATGAAGCTCTTTCAACGGTTTGGCTTGATAAGAAAACAGAACGCGATCACCAAGTGGGCGCCCGTATAGAGTGGTCCTCTGTAACGGTTCTCGGCCAACACTAGCAATCAACTGATCCATCTCCTGTGGCGGCAGTTCCTGGCCGTTACGCGTGCCCGCCGCACGGGAAATCGATTCATTCATCAGCGTGCCGCCAAGATCATTGACACCGGCATTAAGTAACTGAGTAATGCCGCTGCGCCCCATTTTTGTCCAAGAAGCCTGAATGTTTGAAATGTGGCGATGCAAAACGATTCTGGAAACCGCGTGCATCAGGACAGTCTCCCGGAATGTTGGTCCCTGTCGGCAGCTATCACGGCGGTACAACGGCGCCTCCTGATGAATAAAGGGAAGGGGCACAAACTCAGTAAACCCGTTCGATCTGATCTGCAGATCACGTATCCGGCAGAGATGTCTTGCCCAGTGGTGTGGTTGATCGACATGACCGAACATAATTGTCGCTGTGGTTCGCAATTCCAACTGGTGCGCTGTTTCCACGATTTCTAACCACTCGTTTGTGGTCAACTTATCTGGGCAGATTATTCGGCGAACCTCGTCATCGAGTATTTCTGCTGCGGTGCCGGGTAACGTAGAGAGCCCCGATTCCTTAAGTTGTTTGAGGAAAGAACGAACAGAAATGCCGAGCGTAGCGGCGCCCTGTTGAATTTCAAGCGGGGAGAACGCATGGATGTGCAGATCCGGCAGCGCAAAACGAATCGCCCTGCAGATCTCCAGATAGGTCTCGCCAGTGAAATCAGGATGAATACCACCCTGAAGACAGACCTCCGTTGCGCCCCGTTCCCATGCTTCCTCTGCCCTTCGGACAATCTCAGTAAGATCCAGCACGTAAGCCTTGTCGCGTAAACCCTTAAGCGTGGAACCTTTCGAGAACGCACAGAATCCACATCGATAAGTACATATATTCGTATAGTTAATGTTGCGGTTAACCACATAAGTCACGGTGTCACCGACCACACTGCGCCTGAGATCGTCTGCGAAATGGCAGATTTCTTCAAACTCTGAGCCGCGCGCGTTGAACAACTGAACGATATCGGTCTCCGACAACTCCAGACCCTGATCTAGCCGCTTTTCAATACGCCCAATATAACTTCCTTTGTGGACCTTCTTAAATTGGCCCACGCCAAAGGGTGCTTCGGTAAGTTCTCCGGGTACCCAGCTGTCTGTTCGAGCCAACCCTGACGCGTCTACATGCCGCAACAGGTCGTCAGCGATTGACGACGAGACCCAGCCCGACTCTGCTGATATGTACCTGGGGTAGATCGGCAAACGTGCAACCAGCACTTTATTTGCCCGCTCTGTATTCTTTTTCAGTACCGCCAACTGTGGCCAAGGTGCTTCCGGATTCACATGATCAGGAGTTACCGGCGAGACGCCACCAAAATCATTGATTCCCGCAGAAATTAATTCGATCTCGAAGCCCGGTGAAAGATTTGGCGGTGCTTGAATGCTCATTTCCGGGCCGAAAATAATTCGTGCCACCGCGATTGACCATTTCAGCTCGTCGTCGTCAGCCCCAACATGGTTGACCATCAGCGTGCCAGACTTAGGCCGGAAAGGCTGGATGATGACCTCCTGAATATGGCCATATCGGTCGTGCAGCTCCCGCAAGGCAAGCAGTGATTCAATCCGCTCTTGGCGTGTCTCCCCGATCCCGACGAGAATCCCGGTGGTAAAGGGCACCTTCAGTTGCCCGGCAAGTTCGATATTCGCCAAGCGAATCGCAGGATCTTTATCTGGTGAACCGTGGTGCGGACCGCCGGGTGCTGCCAGACGCGCCGACGCAGACTCCAGCATGATGCCCTGCGATACAGAAACTTCCTTCAGCGCAGCCATCTGATCGGCGGACAGTATGCCGGCATTGATGTGGGGCAACAGTCCTGTCTGCTCGACGACACGCCCTGCCATCTGCACGAGATAATCAACTGTGGTCTCAACACCCAGCGTATCCAGCGCCTCACGTGCAGCACGATATCGTGACTCGGGTTTGTCGCCCAAGGTAAACAGCACTTCGTGGCAACCGGCTCTTGCACCCCTGCCCGCTATGTCTAGCACTTGATGCTCTGTCAGATACACGTTCGAAAGCTGTCGTGGACGCTTGGCAAACGTACAGTAATGACAGACATCACGACAGAGTTCTGTGAGCGGCACAAATACCTTGGGCGAATAAGTGACCAACGAGCCGAAACCCTGATCCCGAAGCGTTGCCGCCAGTTCCAGTAAAGTTCTCCCTGCCGGCAATTCAGCCATTGCTCGGGCTTCGTCCGGCCCAGGTCGTCGAGACCAAAAGCGATCCAAATTTAGGGAAGGACCGGTCATCCAGAAAGTCCCAATCCGGACTGTACGGGCATCGGTGATTGTGTCTTGCGCTCTAAAAATCCGATCTCGTCCAGAAAGTACTTGGTTTGGAATGGACCCATTAACCCAGCCATCCGGTTGAGGTCGGCAGGCGTATCGATATCAAATCCGAATCCCGACAACGGCATCAACTCTAGATAGAGATCGTTTTGCTTGGCAAGGGCGATATGGGTATCTTTGCTGCTGTGTCCGAATCGGGGGGGCAACAATGTTGGCGGTGCCATTGCGAGGCTGTTGGTTCCCCGATCATCGTGTGAAGGCACGATCGTGACCGAACCGTTGTCCTGTATAGACCTGATCAAACCAGAAATCTCATCACTTGTCACAACAGGTATATCGCCGGGTATCGT
The DNA here is from genome assembly GCA_022450155.1 of Gammaproteobacteria bacterium. Lineage (NCBI taxonomy): Bacteria > Pseudomonadati > Pseudomonadota > Gammaproteobacteria > Gammaproteobacteria bacterium. Next base: position 146,506 of record JAKUQR010000001.1, read on the forward strand.
AAATGCGCCAGTTATCTCTCGTCGATCAAGCTCAGTCAACCCGTAGGCAATGGCTTCATTGAGCCCACCATGACCTGGGTCTGCCAGAGATTCTACGCCAGCGCGACGGAGATGTGACATCGCTACGGAACAACTGGTGATCGCCAGAACACCTCCTATCGATGAGACGCTAGTCAGCGCAGACAGCACATCAGCCAGCATCACCTCGTACAACTGCCGTCGCTGATGTGGCGACAAAACCGGAGAAAGGCGTGAATTGGCCTCAGCAGCCGGTTTCAACGGCAGGATCGCCCACGGAAAATAATCGGCCATTGCGGTACCCGCTGCGGATTCGATAGACACTACCCGGCTATTGTCTCAGAAAACGAGATCACTTCGGTAGCCAAAAGCCGCTTATCTCGTTCGTTAGCCATATCGGTATCTGTAATCCGTACCTTAATGCCTAAATCCTCGATCGCACCCGATAACTCCCGATCAGCCGGGTCGATCACAATACCGTCCAGAATATCAGCGTAGTGTTGAGCCACCGTCAAGGTTGAGACCGCACACCCTAATTCCATCATGATTTTTGCGGTTGGACCCTTGAAGGCATGAGATTGAATCAACGGTGACACAGCAACCACCGGTGCAGGTGATGCTGCCAGACGGTGCCGCAAATCGGCGATCTCGAGTATAGGATCCAAACTCAGATAGGGATTTGATGGAGACAGTATCACTGCCTCCAGTCGATCTCCTGCAAGCAACCGACCGATCTCAGGCAAAAGCGTGGCTTGGGATGCACCTTGATAACGAAGGCCGGTTACCGGCGGCTCACATCGCTCACGGACAAAATATTCCTGGAAAGACAAGGTTCGGTCGGTGGTATCTATTATGGTCCGGACCTCATCATCGGTCGGCGGTACGAGTATTGCAGTAACGCCGAAGGCCCGGCACAGGTGCCGTGTGACCGCCGATAAAGTCTCTCCTTCACCCATGCGAACAGAGCGTTCCAGGTGTACCGCGAGGTCCCGGTCGCCCAGGCGAAACCAGTCGATGCCGCCGAGATCGGACAAAGTGTTCAGCACGGTCCACGACTCCTGCGCTCTACCCCAGCCTCGATCCGGATCTGCGACACCGGCCAAGGTATACATCAGCGTATCGAGGTCCGGTGAAATATGAAGGCCCCAGTGGCTGAAGTCGTCACCCACGTTACCGATGACCAGTAACTCTTCGCTGGACTGCTCGAGATATAGCCCGAGCGCAAGCTTGGCACCACCGACGCCGCCCGATAAAATCGCGTAACGACAGTCAGTGATATCGGCATCAACACTGTTCATCTAAAGAGGTCCTGGTCAACCGGGCGAATGAGCGACGAGGCTGACTGCTCATCTGATCCTGAACTGAATCCGCGGATCAACACCACGGGACTTTTTTCAGCCGCCTGGCCCTGTAACAAAGTTGCTGCACTCGCCAATTCATCGGCAATCGCTTCCTCACTGACCTTTAGCGACACACCAAACAGGTCGGGCTTTCCACGATGATCCTCCAGCGCAGTTACACCGGCCACACCTATGGCAAGGCTTGTGGTCCCCAGTCGCCAGGCCCGACCCACACTGTCGTTAATAATGATGCCGACACTGCTGCCGGTCTGCTGTTTGATACGCCTGCGATATTCCCGCGCGCTGCCATCGGGATCTTTTGGCAGCAGCAGCACCTGTTCGACAGTAGTGGACGGTGCCACGTTGGAGGCATCAATTCCGGCGTTTGCCAGAACAATCCCCAGTCGATGCGCAACAATGATCAGCTCTTCGATAGCGCGCAACACTTCCGTTGATTCTGACAATATCAGTTCAACCAGGCGGGGATCCTTAGAGGTCTTACGTGCGAGTTCATGCGCCTGATCGCCGGGTTCAACTTCGGCGAGATTAACCATGCGCCCTTCCGACTTCGAGACTATTTTTTGCGCGATGACCAGAATGTCCCCGGTTTTCAAGGCCAGGTCGTGTTCGGCCATTGCCACAAGAATCAGCTCAACAACATCACAATCTATATCGATCAGCGGGATGCCCGGTACAGCAGTCAGCAATAGGTCGTTTGACCCGTCCATTTATTTTATGAATGATTGCAATGCTTCACGGTAACCGTCAACGAGACTGGGGTCAGAAATATCCTGTCGAGCGGGTACATCAAACGCAGTATTGCTCACAAATGATTCCAGCGCTGGTCGTTCACCTTCGTAAATCAAACCAAGCGGTAATCGCCCCTGCTCCCTCAATTCTGTCATTCGAGTAAATGCCGCAGCTCGATCTTTTCTGTCATAGCCGGTGTCGTCATCGACGTTATAGACATTGGTACGCCACTCACGGTAAGTGTCGTTATAAGTGACGCACGGAGACAGTACTTCAAGGTATGCCATCCCGCGTCCTGCAGCGGTGTGTTTCAGTGCAGCGATAGTCAAGTTCAGCAATTGTGCAGGCTGGCCGCTATAGCCACGTGCAATGAATGTCGAACCCGGAATACTCAAGGCCAGTAGAACTGGGTCGAGGTCTTCTTCGATATTGCCCCGAAAGCCGGTCGTACTGGTCGGTGATGCCTGCCCTTTAGTCAGACCGTAAGTGCCGTTGTTCATCACGATATAGGTGATTCCAGGATTACGCTTGAACGCGTGGACCAGATGCCCAGCGCCAATAGCGTAACCATCACCATCACCCCCGACTGCAACGACGGTGAGGTCGGGATTGGCCAGCTTGCACCCGGTCGCCGTCGGCAGAACGCGACCGTGGAGCGCATGGTAGCCATAACAAGCTAGATAGTTCTGCAGCGACCCGGAGCAACCTATGCCGGCAATGATCATACGCCGATATTCGGGGACCGCCAGTTCATCCAATCCTTGTGTTAATGCCTCCAACACACCGAAATCACCGCAGCCTGCACACCAGATCGGTCGGGTAGGTGTGAAAGTCTCTGTCATGCGACCTTATGACTCCTTGATTCTAGGATTTCAATTGTTTTCTGAACCAAGTCATGTGCGCGCAGCGGCACACCGTCAAAGCCCAGGATACTGTGAATATGTGACTCGTCACCGCCATGGGCAACTATGAGCCGAGCCAGTTGTCCCGTCAAATTGTATTCAACAACGATGGTACAGCCCATACGGTGGGTAAATTCCGGCGTCTCATCTAGCATTGGCCACAATGTTCGCGGCTGATGATACTGAACCGATATACCCTTATCGTCAAGAATCTCCAGCGCCTCTGTAATCACGCCGTAAGTCATACCCACACCAATCAAACCAATATCAGCGGTTTCACTGCCGTGAGTGATCGCCGATGGTAGATCGGGTCGCATAGTATGCAATTTGGATTGACGCTTCCGCATCATACGGACGCGATTACCGGGATCTGTCGACACCTGCCCAAACTCATCGTGCTCATTTCCAGTTACCAAGGACATCCCCCCGGGCGTTCCTGGTGGTGCAAAAGGCGACACACCGCTGTCGGTAAACGCGTAGCGCTTATAGGTTTTGATAACTGCAAGTGCGTCATCATCCAGGCGATCACCTCGATTGATTACAACCCGCTGCGGGTCGATTGGGTCGATGGTGGCAAGGTTTTGCGACAGCCCCTGATCCAGCGCGATAAATACCGGAACCTGATACTGCTCTGCCAGATTACAGGCCGTTATTGTGATACCGAAGCACTCTTCTGGTGTACTGGGGGCAAGCACTACGCGAGGAAAATCGCCATGGCCCCCATAAACCAGTAAATTTATATCGCTCTGCTCAGGTTTAGTCGGCATGCCCGTACTGGGACCACTGCGCTGAGAATCAACCACGACCAGCGGGATTTCTGCCATCCCCAGTTGACCAATACCCTCCTGCATCAGAGACAACCCGGGCCCTGAGGTTGCAACCATCGTCCTCGTGCCCGTCAACGCTGCGCCGATTGCCATATTCACCACTGACAGTTCGTCTTCAGCCTGCCGCACGATACCTCCGAACTTGGGCAGCCATTTTTCAAGCCACTCCATGATATCTGTTGACGGCGTTATCGGATAGCCGGCGAAAAATCGTCCGCCCGCAACCACAAAACCGAACGCCACAGCTTCGTTGCCGGTAATCAACATCTGGGGGTGCGAATCGGTACTGACGATCTCGTAAAGACCGTTGTCAGCCGTCAGCCCAACCTCATCGGAAAGTTCGTGGCCGAGTTTCAAAGCGTCCAGATTGTATTTGAGCGCCTGTGCGCCCCGACGGGCAAATCGCTTCTCGAACGACTGGTGCATGTCGTCATCACTCAACCCAATCAAACGGCCGATGACCGCAGACGAAACACTGTTCTTGTAAATATCCTGGCGAAATTCCCGGATTGCGTGCCGACTGAATGGAATGCCGATCACCCGCGCTCCCTCAGGCACACCACTGTTGGGCGGTAGATCACCACCAGAATTGTCGTGAATCACAATACTTCGGTCATTGAGTCGGTGGGCGTTCTTTTTAATCGCAGATTGATCAAACACCACAATCAAATCGATCTGGCTACCGATCGCAAGGTGCTCCTCTTTAGACGCACGCAAGGTCGCAGTCACGATGCCCCCCTTGATACGCGACAGCACATCACGTTCTGTGTAAGCACGAAATCCGACTGATCGTAAGGCGTCTGCCAGAATATTGATGACAGTCAGTGAACCGTCGCCTCCCTGGCCCGAGACAATGATGCTTAGATCCTCAAGCCGTGGTCTAGCCCCGTTCATGAACCGTTCCCTGGCTTCTTCGCGGCTGTATCTTTCTTTTTGGGCGGTGGTGGAGGCAAAGGCCGCCATTCTTTTGCGGAATGGCCGTCCTCCCAACCCCGGTAATAGTGCTTGGGATCGAGATTTCCAATCAGTTCACGCTCTAAATGAGTGGGCATCAGCGCAGGCAAAGGCCGGTTGCGTTTATAACGCGCAAGACGGCTCAAAAGTTCTTTGGACTTGGGCATCTCGGAGAGTTCCTTGATCTCGACCCAACCGGCCTTGATCAGTGCCTGCCAGGCCCTGTGCCCAGTCTCTGTCCGAATAACCGTAAACGTCCAGCCGTTGAGTCCGATACCACCCAACCCGATGTCCGCATTGTCAGCAGCGTAATCCATACAATAAAGACAGGCAGGCCTGGCATACTTACCGAAAGCTTTCAGCGAACGGGTTTCTTCTCGGCCATCCCGCAACTTAATCTCAAGCCGGCCCTTGATATTGATATTGGTAACATCGCGCTTGGACACTCCCAGATCGTCCGCCAGCCAGTCCATACCCTTTTCGGTAAAGGCCTCAGAACAAAAAAGTCCAATCACCAGTCCGATGTTCTGCCTGTACCACTCAGCTACGTCCAGCCGAATACTGGAATATTGCTGCTGCCGTACACCGTCGACCTGGCACGGCACACCTACAACCGCCAGCGGTGCGATGCCCCGCTTCATGGCTTCGACCAGAACCAGTGTGTTTGGCTGGTAGGAATAGCGCGACCTGGCGCTCGCAATTACTTCCTCAGGGGTAGTCGCCAGATGGGCGTAACCCATCTGCGGATTGTCTGGATCTTCATTGCCCACCACCATGCCCTTTAACTGCCCTGTTTGCATACCATGTATACCAAGCGCTGAACAGATGCCTCCATCCTGACCGGCTTCCAATATGTATTCCTTTGTGGTACGCGCGAGTACACCGTAGGCGTAAGGCCCAAACCCATCGTCCATAACGGGTTGGCGCAATTCAATCTGCTGGGCCAGGTCCCGATCAGTCGGTCGCAAAACAGGACAAGCATCCACACATAACTCACAAAAAACACAGGCACTGTTTCGCACGTCGACCGGTTTCTCGTTCTCATAATCGAAAACATCAACCGGACATATCGTCAGGCACGCTGCACAGCCGATACACTTACCGGGATTGACCACCTCTTCCATGAGGAAGTCGACGGCCTTGAACCCTCCCCGGTTGTACTCCGAGCGCCAGGCGTATGCCCACTCATTCGGATCGGCACCCTCTTCAAGCAGTGCGTGGTAACGCTTCTGGACTTGTTTGGTTAAGTCATCTGTCATATTTAAATCAGGCGTGATGTCAACGTATAACCGGGTGGTTGTCGTTATGGCCTGTCTTAGTGGGTTGGTTTACACCGATCGGTCATGTAGTGGTTGTTGAAACACCGGTATTTTAACTGCTATGAGCTGCCTCAAGCTTCACCCACGTACCGGCAATTCAGTGATCAAACAATGTCGCATACTGATCGAGCAATGGCATGACTTCATCCTTGCTCTTGGACGGCACCTGGAACAGCACCCGTGTGACGCCCGCCTCCCGACACTTGTTCAAGTAATCTTCTTCAGGCAGTGCACGGAATACGCTAACCGGAATTGATGCGGCATCCCGATCTAGTTCTTCCGCACAGTTTCGAAGCTCTGCCATGCCCTTGTGCGGGTCTGCCATCGCCATATTTCCGCGCGGAAGCCAACCGTCGCAGAAGGACAGTACTCGACGTAGGGAATGCCGGGTGTCCCCACCCAGCAGCACCGGCGGATGCGGTTTCTGAACCGGTTTTGGCCACGACCACACCGGCTCAAACTGCGTAAATTCACCGTAATAGCTGGCTTCCTCCTGGGTCCACAGAGCTTTGATCGCTTTCACGCGATCAGCCATGACCTTGAATCGAGTCTCGTAAAGCGTCCCGTGATTCTCCATTTCGTCCTGGTTCCAGCCAGCTCCGATCCCCAGCTCGAATCTACCGCCCGAAACCAGATCCAGGCTAGCCGCTTCCTTGGCTGTAACAATGGGATCGCGTTGAGCCACCAGGCAGATCCCCGTTCCCAGACGCAGCGTATCCGTGACTGCAGCGGCAGTTGACAAGGCAACAAAAGGATCCAGTGTATGAGAGTATTCTTTGGGCAACGGCTCCCCGCCCGGAAATGGTGTACAGCGACTGACCGGGATGTGTGTATGTTCACACACGAACATTGACTCGAAGCCCCGCGTTTCAAGACCCATTGCCAGGTCCTGTGTTGATATTGAATACTCAGTCGGAAAAACAAATACCCCAAATTTCATATCGTAAACTCCTCCAGATTTTCTACAGTCAGTTAGATGATACCGTCACTGCGCAACCCTTGGATACGGGTTTCGCTGTAACCCAAGTCTTTAAGCAATGGCTCAGTATGCTCTCCCAGGCGTGGCGCCGGGTTTGACGGTGACTTGCCAGCACCTGCATGTACTGGATTTGCGACCAATCGATAATCCCCTTTCGTCGGGTGGGTTAAAGTCTGCAGCCGACCATGTTCTGTCACAAAAGGGTTTTCAAGCGCCTGGGCGATATCATTCACGGGTGCGACCGGGATGAGTCCGGACAACTTATCAAGCCACTGTTCAGTCGTTTGCGACGTCAGTGCCTCGTCGATCAGTTCGGTCAAATGGTCCCGGTGTACCAATCTTTCTTTAAAAGAACTGAACCGTGCATCTCCTTTCCACTGCGGTCTGGCAATCGCATCGCATAGAGCCAACCAGAATTTTTCTTTGTTGCACATAATGAACAACCATCCGTCAGCGGTGCGGTAAAGCTGACATGGCACCAGAGACGGATGTGCAGACCGAGGTAGACGTTCCTGCGTACTGCCTTCGTTGAGGTACCATGCTGCAAGATAATTGGTGTTTGCCAGAGCAAAATCAAACAGGCTGACGTCCATATCTTGGCCAATCCCGGTCGATCGTACACCCGTCAAGCCGGCCAAAATGGCATAGGCCAATCCAAGACCTGTCATAAAATCGACCACAGAAAGACCGAACCTCGCAGGCGGAGACCCAGGCTCACCCGTCAGCGAAAGATAACCCGCCTCGGCCTGCATGAGGTAGTCGTAGCCCGGCCAGTCGGCTCTCGGCCCTTCGCGGCCATACGCACTCAGGTGTGCACAGACAATAGCCGAGTTAACTGTATTGAGATCTTGATAGGTCAAACCCAACTTTTCGGGAACATCGCCGCGAAGATTTGAGCAGATAGCATCAGCCGACCTGACAAGGTCGTGAAATACTTCCTTAGATCCCGCTCTGCTCAAATCCAGGGTGAGGCTTTTCTTGTTTCGGTTTAGGGCATGAAAAAAGTAACTGTCCCGGTCTTCAAAAAAGTAAGGGCCGACGTCTCGGGAGATATCACCGCCGTCGGAAGGATTTTCAATCTTGATCACCTCTGCGCCGAGGTCAGCCAGAAACATCGTCCCGAACGGGCCAGCGCCATACTGTTCGACGGCGACGACTCGGACAGCTGCCAACGGCAACATCAACGGATCTTTAACGGGCTAACAGTCATACTTTTTTGCGCGCTACCAGTTGCTTGGAAATGATAATTCGCTGCAGTTCGTTGGTGCCCTCACCAATTGCCAGAAGCGGCGCATCCCTGTAATAGCGCTCAATATTGAACTCACGCGAATAACCATAGGCGCCGTGAATACGCATCGCATCAACACTGTTGCTGATGGCTGCTTCAGACGCATACAGTTTCGCCATGCCGGCTTCCATATCACAACGCTCGCCACTGTCATACGCCTGTGCTGCAGATTCTGTCAGAAGCCGAGCGGCTTCCACCCTCGTGGCCATATCCGCCAGCTTAAGCTGAATCGCCTGATGTTCGCATATGGGTTTACCGAAACTCTTTCGCACCTGGGCGTAGGCGATCGACTCCTCAAGACAAGCGCGGGCTAACCCAACACCCCGAGCTGCAATATTGATCCGCCCCAGTTCAAGACCTGACAGTATCTGCTGCAAGCCTCGCCCCTCCTCTTCGCCAACAAGATTGGCGCGTGAGACCTTGCAATCCTCAAACAACAACTCTGCCGTGTCAATTCCCTTGTACCCCAACTTATCCAGCTTTCGCACAACCGTAAAACCCGGTCCTTTCTCTATCAATAACAAACTCATACCGCGGTATGCGGGTTCGGCCCGCGGGTCTGTCTTCACCAGCACAGCCAGAATACCGCCCTCGGCACTGTTGGTTATCCAGGTCTTGGCCCCATTAACCACGTAATGATCATCTTCACCGACAGCCTGGGTTCGGATTCCCTGCAGATCAGTTCCACAGTCGGGTTCGGTCAGCCCGATTCCCCCTCGCAGTTCACCGGATGCAAATCTGGGGAGATAGTGGTTTTTCTGGCGTTCTGTGCCAAACCGCTGAACGGCAGCAGCCATAATAAGGTGGGAGTTGAATAGTCCTGATACCGACATCCACACTGCTGATATCCGCTCAACGATAGACGCATAGGTCGTGGCAGACAGTCCCAGACCACCATACTCGGTCGAAATCGTAGCGCCGAACAGTCCCAATTCAATCATTCGATCAACAATGGACTGTGGGTAGGTATCGCTGGCTTCCAACTCCCTGGCAACGGGACGCACATCTCGCTCCAGAAACCTGTCAACGGAATCCAGCATCATCGCCTCTTCGCTGGTGCGCATTTCTACACCACTCATGAATGGTTACCTCTTGCTGGCCTGAACCGACGACTGGTTAATCGTCCACTGCATAACCTCGTTTGGGCACGAGGAAAGCTCGTTGGTAGGTCATCACGACAGTTTCGTCGGCCTTCATCGCCGTGGTCTGGGCAGACACGATTCCCTGGGTCGGACGACTTTTGGACTCTCGTTTGTCCAGCACTTCCGATTCCGCATACAAAGTATCTCCAGCAAAGACCGGCGCGGTCAGCTTAATGTCAGTCCAACCCAGGTTGGCAATTGCTTTTTGGCTGAGGTCGCTCACACTCATGCCAGAGACGATCGATAAGGTCAATGCCGAATTCACCAATGGCCTGCCGAATTCTGTTTTAGCTGCATACTCAACATCGAAGTGGAGCGGATGTGTATTCATTGTCAACAGCGTAAACCAGGTGTTATCGGTTTCCGTGATCGTTCTTCCCGGCCGGTGTTCGTAAATATCACCAATCTGAAAGTCTTCGAAGTAACGACCATAGGACTCCCGATATCGTCCAGGGCCCACCTCTTTTCTTTCAACAACCATCGAAATGCAGTCGACCTAAACAGCCTTGAGCGCTGCTGCCTGCTGGGTACGCGTCAGGTCAAGCAGTCCGTGGATATTCTTTTGTCCATCGAGCCGGAGTATTCCTTCTGCCAGCCGGTCAAGGGTATCTGAGTCTAGATAAGGCGCAACAAGCGTATCAAACTTACCCCGCATCTCAGCATCACTCAGAAAATTATTTGGCTCGCCCTTCGGGTCAACCACCATCTGCTCAAAACTATTACCCCCGATATCCACTCGCGCTACGCCGCTCATGTTTGACGGATAATGCGCCTCAGCCCGGTCATCAACCACCGCTTTGACTTTCTTACACAGCGCCAGGGTGTCCTGATCATTGAGATGAGTTTCATAATCATCCCAGCCCATCCGCCCTTCACGAATAGCAACCGCACCGACGAAAGCCATTGAAAACTGGCCATCGACGTAGTTCTTCGGGTTTTGTTTTTCACTTTCCGGATCACCGATCAGGTTCCAGCCGGTCCGGGGCAATCCGACTTCTATGGCCTCGACGGCACGGTAGTCGACATCATTGGCCGCCCTGATCGCAATGAGTGCGTCAATCGCAGCATGGCCGTAACGACAGGAAGGATAGGGCTTTACTGCGATGTTCATGGTTTCATAGATCTCACCCAATCCTGCAGTCACCTCAGCGGGATTTGCATCGGGCGCATAGGCCTTAAGAAAACCACCTTTAGTACCTTCCAGCGACTCCCTGGATCCGATAAATCCTTTAGACGCCATCACCGCCGACACCAGTCCACCCATTGCGGCATAACCCACGTGAAAGGGCTTGTTCCAGGCTCCATCAACAAGGAACTGCATGGAACCCGCTGCCTGACTGCCGCAAAGCCCGAATGCGCTGACGATCTGATCGACGGTCAGTCCCAGAATGCTGCCAGCTGCAGCCGCAGCACCAAATACACCACAGGTTGCCGTTGGATGAAAACCCCGGTTGTAGTGTTCTGTGGGATTCAGCGCAATGCTGAGTCGGATCTGAACCTCGTAACCCGCCACAATGCCAGCGACAACGCGCTGACCATCGGCCCCGGTGATCTCTGCCGCGGCAAGTGCTGCGGGGACGATAGGGGCACTGGGATGGATTGAGCCCCGCGCATGGGTGTCATCAAAATCGAGTGAATGTGCAAGATTTCCGTTGTAAAACGCCGCTGCCGCGGGCGAGTAACTCCGCTCATCTCCAATCACCACTGCGTCACCGCCTGAAAGCCCAAGCACGTCCAGGGAGTCTGGCATGGCAGAATTCAAAGCGGCCGCATGGCGGGCCCGCAGCGCAATACCCACATGGTCCAACACCAGCAAGCGGGTGCGCTCAACAACATCTTGTGGNAGCTTGCTGAACTGAAGGTCAGCGACAAATTGTGCAAGGTTGGCAGTTTCTGATTTCATCTTGGTCACTCCGTTTCTGCTGTAACAAGATCGCAACAGTCGAACGCCAGATCATAATCGGCAATGGGTGCCGGGTCCAACCACAGCGGACCCTTAATACACAGCTTTTCTGTCGGCACTCGGCTTTTGCCGGCAAATCTTTCTAACATTCATGGCTGTTCGGACACGCCTGATTTTTCCAGTATCGCCTGTAACATAACATTGGCACCGGCAGTGGCCCACTCAGGCTTAATATCCTCAACCTCATTATGGCTGATGCCGTCAACACAGGGAATGAATATCATCGATGTTGGCGCTGTCTGGGCAACAAAGCAGGCATCATGTCCGGCACCGGTCACAATCTCCCGCGCCGAGTATCCCGCCTGCGCAGCACCTGCCCGCACAGCCGAGATACAGCTCTGGTCAAACGAAACCGGTGCATAGTAGAAGATCTGTTCCAAGTTGTATGCAAGTCCTGACTTCTGACAGATATCAGCCACGCTTTCGCGCAGCTCTCGATCCATCTGACTTAACACGTCATCATCAGGATGGCGGAAATCAACCGTGATGAAGGTCCGACCAGGAATGACATTTCTGGAGTTGGGGTAGGCGTCTATCATACCGACCGTCGAACAGGCCAAAGGAGCATGCGACAAACCGATCTCGTTAACCCGTCCGATGATCCGGGCAGCTCCAACAAGTGCATCTTTACGCCGATCCATCGGTGTCGGGCCGGCGTGAGACTCAACTCCGGTCAGCGTGATTTCGTACCATCTTTGCCCCTGTGCGTCGGTTACGATGCCAATAGTCGTTCCCTCTTCGACAAGAATTGGGCCCTGTTCGATGTGCGCCTCAAAATAGGCGTGCAGAGGACGTCCCATGGGTTCTGAGCCGGCATATCCGATTCTCTGCAATTCTTCTCCCATACTCCGGCCCTCGTCATCCGACCGGCTCAAACCATAGTCAAGGTCGTAAACCCCAGCGAAAACGCCCGAGGCGACCATAGCTGGGGCAAAACGGCTGCCTTCTTCATTGGTCCAACACGCCGCTTCAACAGAATGCTTTGTCTCTATACCCAGATCGTTCAGGGTCCGAATAACTTCCAGTCCGGTCAGCACCCCGTATACCCCATCAAATCGCCCGCCGGTTGGCTGGGTGTCCAGATGACTGCCGGCAATAACTGATGGCAATTCGGGTTCACTACCCGCACGACAAGCGAAAATGTTACCCATTTTATCTACAGAAATACTGCAGCCGGCTTCCTTGCACCAGCGTACAAAAAGATCGCGGCCGGCCTTGTCTTCATCGGTCAACGCCAGCCGGCAAGACCCGCCCTTTTCTGTAGCCCCGATCTGGGCCATGTCCATCAGGCTCTGCCATAAACGCTCGGCGTTTATCTGACGCGGTTTATCGTTTTTCATACATCTGCTCCTGGTCACTCTATGCAGGTCTTAAACCGTCCAACGCCCTGTGCAACACGCGGCACCGGCTAAATCAATTGTACAACCAGTAAAATGAACGCTGACTAGCGCTACCGTACATTCTGATTTCGAACAATCTTTCTAGCACTTGTCCCGGCACGGGTCAATTTCTCAACACTGCGGGTTCGATGGCCTGAGTACTTTTTTCACGGTAGGCTCGATGCATCTTGTCGAGTTTTCCTGAACCGCCATAGTGCATGAAAAAACAATGCAGTAACAACAACACTACCACCCAGTAGGGTTCTAATACCAGGCTCCTCTCCAATCACCAACCAAACCCACACCGGACCGATAATTGTCTCCAAAAGAGTTAGCATGGCCACCTCCGGTACTGGGAGATAGCGTGGCCCAAGAGTCACAAGTGCGAGCGCCACGGGCAACACAACGCTAGCCCCAATCACCAAAATCAACCATTGATGTAACCCCAAACTAGGAAACTGGGCAAATGGATAGGCGACAAACGCGGCTAACAATAGTCCCAAACCAGCGGCAGGAATCATATTGAGATCACGTCTACGACGAATCACTGTATACACGCCAGCAATAACAACAGCATTAATCAGTGCTAGCAGATCGCCCAGCCAGTTACCGGTAGTCACGCCACCACTTGCCACGACCACGAGGCCAAGACCTGCAGACCAGATGGCGAGCCATGTGGGTCGCTCGATCACATCATCCAGAAATATTCGGGTCAGGAGTGCGGCAATCAATGGTGTACTTGCAAATATGACAAGGACGTTCGCTACCGGCGTTCGCTCCAGCGCCAAGTAGAATGTCCAGCTTGCCGCACCCTCGAGCACGACCACTACTAGACCCCAGAAACCAATCATCAGTATGTGACGTACGAAATCTCTTCCACAGTAGAGGGAATATCCCACCAACATCAGGAGACCAGCAATCGTGCATCTATAAACAACAAGCGTGAAGAACTCTACATCGGCAAGTCGGATCAGCAAGGCATCTGGCGTAAAGATAAGAACACCTGCCAGTGTTAGCCAAAAACCTTTACGGTAATCAGAACTCAAGACATTCTCCAGTTTTCCCAGGGGATAGTCGGTGCTGTTACCACAACATCATATTAGGGACGCGTACCGTCCGGCAAAATACCATCGGCGCTCTAACCCAGAGAATGACTACGGTCAGTTAGAACGTTGGGCAATAAAACCCTCGATAGAATCGACCGGAACAGGGCCACCCTGAAAAGCAACGAGAATTCCACTGGGATTAAAGATCCTTATAGTGGGTGTACCCCGAAAAGGCTGACGGCTATGGGACAAGACGAAATCTGCAACCCCGTCTGCTTCCCCGATCAGAGACTTAAAGTCGTTACCTAACTCTTCCAACAGTGCCCAAGCACCACCGAAACCCTCTTGACCATCTATTGATAAACCTATGACTATGAACCTTCCACTTTGTTGTCGACGGGCCAAATCTGCATAGGTTGGTAATTCTTTCTGACAAATTGGGCACCTGAATGACCAGATCACGACAACAAGCCAGTGCTCTCCATCAAAATACTGCTCGATCGTTACGGGTTGGCCCTCGAAATTCTCGAACATCTGCTGCCCAAATGATCTCTCTGGGCAAAACATCAGCAATGCCGTACAGACAACAACCGCCAATATAGATCGCATCTCGTTTATGACTCACATCACTGGGCACGTGAGGCCGCAGACGACGACTGCGGCCCGTATCGAATAACAATCACAATACCCGCCACAGCAATAACGATACCCATCAGCGTTATCAAGGACACCCTTTGATCAAAAAGAAGCCAGTCGAATATAGCGGTAACGGGTGGCATCAAAAAGAAAAGACTAACCACGTTGGTTGCCGACTTTCGGCGAACCAGCCACCATAACAACGCGTAAGCACCTACTGAAAGCACCAAGACCAACCAGATTAATGAAAATACGAACGTACCGTTCCACTCGACGTGTCCATCTTCGAACTGGCTCGAGACCCACCACATCATCAGCGCAGCAACTATGAGCTGTATCATCGTACCCGAACGTAGATCGACAGAAGTGCAAAATCTTTTTTGATACAGCGTTCCAACACTGATACTCAATACACAGATCAGAGATAGAATCACTGCAGGCGCCCCACTGCTGATGCCGATGCCGACAAAATTAGGCATGATAACCAGAATCACGCCGAGCGTACCTAGAAAGAAGCCTCCCCATTGCCTGATATTCACGGTCTCACCCAAAATTGGGCCAATCAACACAGCCGTAATCACTGGTTGCATACCCACAACAACCGAGACAGTGGTCGGCGTTAGTCCCTGTTGGATCGAAGCAAACCCTCCATATAAATACAACCCATGGACCAAGACTCCGACGACAGCACAGTGCACCAAGTCACGCAGATTTGTCGGCAGTGGTGCACGACAGGCAACCACTAGCACGACCATGAATACTGCAGCCAGCGCGAACCGCAGCATCAGGAAGGTTCCTGCCTCGGCATACGGAAGACCTAGTCGCGCGCCGATATAACCTGTGCTCCACAAAACCACGAACAAACTGGGGGCACAAGCCAGCAACATTTGCTCCGTAACAGGTTTTGAATTTGGCATAGTCAACTATCTAAGCTGTATTCATCGAAATCTAAGAATACGAACGATTGCACACAAATAAGGACTGTTTTGTAGATAATACTGATTACAGTCCCACATAATTCCACTCACTAAAACTTATTGTCCGGATTCTAGACAGATGACAGATCATCCTTTTTCAATAGACGTTACACAAGAAACTTTTGAACATGAGGTTATCGATCGATCCAGAGAACTTCCTGTATTGGTTGATTTCTGGGCTGAATGGTGCAACCCGTGTAAGATGTTAGTGCCAATACTCGCAAAACTGGCTGACGAACTTGCCGGCAAGTTTCAACTGGCCAAGGTAGATACAGACAGCGAACAACAAATTGCAGCACAGTACGGTGTCCGCAGCCTGCCAACGGTGAAACTCTTTAAAGATGGGGAGGTTACCGACGAATTCATTGGCGCACTTCCAGAAAAATCGATTCGGGAGTTTCTTGAGCGGCACCTAGATCGACCAGCGGATGAGGCTCTGAAAAACGCCGCTGAACTGGTTGATAACGGTAATAGTTCTGAAGCCATTGCCTTGCTGCAGCAGGCTTTAGCCGACGATCCGGACTACGACAAACTCCAATTTAGACTGGCGTCGTATCAGCTTGCTGATGGAGACCCGACCGGTGCGCGGATTACCCTCAAAACAGTTACCCTGTCCAGACAGCAGGATGCCGAATACAAAGCGCTGCTGATAAAAATCGATATGAATGAACTCGCGGGGCCAGAATTCGACGCCGAGTCGCTCAGAATGCAGATCGCCTCTGCACCTGACAACTACGAAGTACGCCGACAACTCAGCACACTTCTTTTTCTAGAGGACGACATCGACGGTGCCATGTCCCAGGCCCTGGAGATCGTCAAGGGTGGTCGTAAAGAATTCAGAGACTCCGGGCGTGAAGCGCTGTTACAGATGTTCGAAGCCCTGGGTAATTCAAACGAGCACGTCGTTCGTTATCGACGCCTGCTGGCCCAAGCATTAAACTGACCGCAGCAGGGTACAACCGGACTGTCACGCAAAACAGTCAATTGAGAGATGCGCTCTCGAACAATGTCAGTAGGTCACAACGCTGCGTATAGACTTACCCTCGTGCATCAGATCAAAGGCTGAATTGATTTCTTCCAACGGCATTGTGTGTGTAATCAGGTCATCGATATTGATCTTTCCATCCATATACCAGTCAACAATCCGCGGAACCTCTGTCCGACCTCTGGCACCACCAAAAGCAGTGCCTCTCCAGACTCTGCCGGTTACCAACTGAAACGGCCGGGTAGCTATCTCAGCGCCTGCAGGTGCGACACCAATAATGATACTTTCACCCCAGCCCTTGTGGCAGCACTCCAGCGCCTGGCGCATTACTTCTACATTGCCGATACATTCAAAGCTGTAGTCTGCACCGCCCCGCGTGAGATCGACCAGATGCGCAACCAGGTCGTCTTCTACCTCGCTTGGATTGACAAAATGGGTTACGCCGAACTTTTCCCCCAGAGACTCACGCTCGGGATTCAGGTCAACACCGATAATCATGTCGGCGCCAACGAGCCTTGCGCCCTGAACAACGTTCAGGCCTATACCGCCTAGGCCGAACACGACTACATTTGACCCAGGTTCTACCCTGGCAGTATTAATCACCGCACCGATGCCGGTGGTCACACCGCAACCGATGTAGCAGACTTTGTCAAACGGCGCATCAGAGCGGATTTTGGCGACAGCAATCTCAGGTAATACGGTGTAGTTTGAAAACGTCGATGTGCCCATGTAATGGAATAGTTTGTCATTGCCCAGTGAGAAACGACTGCTTTCATCCGGCATCAAGCCACGCCCCTGCGTTTCACGAATCGCCTGACACAGATTTGTTTTGCCCGAGGTGCAGTATTCACACACGCGACATTCCGGCGTGTAAAGTGGGATGACGTGATCGCCCTCGCTCAGCGTGGTCACGCCCTTCCCGACTTCGACCACCACACCGGCCCCTTCGTGTCCGAGTATGGCAGGGAAAAGACCCTCCGGATCTTCTCCAGAAAGGGTAAACGCATCGGTGTGACACACACCCGTCGCCCTGATCTCCACCAAAACCTCTCCTTCGCGAGGCCCGTCTACATTAACTGTTTCAATGCTGAGTGGCTTACCGGCCTCGTGGGCAACAGCGGCACGACTGGCTATCATGATGTAACTCCTGATTTTTGTTTAAGCAGTCAATTTCGCACAATTATAGCGAACCTGGGTTGCAGCCAGAATCCGCCGATGACTGAGCGACCTCGACGGCTTTCATGCCCAGCTCGAAGCAAGAATCCGTCCCTGACTAACCGCGGGGATGGTGCTCAGCATGCAGTGCCTGCAGACGGGCACGTGCGACGTGGGTATAGATTTGCGTTGTTGAAAGATCGGAATGGCCCAGCAGCATCTGCACACTGCGAAGATCTGCGCCATGGTTAAGAAGGTGGGTAGCAAAAGCATGCCTGAGAGAATGTGGCGACAGCGCGTCGCCCACACCAGCCACGGTCGCATAGCGTTTGATCAATTGCCAGAACGCTTGCCGCGACATCGGGCCGCCTCGGCGCGTGACAAAAACCGCTTCGGAAACCCTGTCTCCCAGTAACTCGGGTCGGGCATCATTCAGGTACTGCCCCAGATACGTAAGTGCCTCCTCGCCAAGTGGAACGATACGCTCTCGCCCCCCTTTCCCGGTCACTCGCACCAGGCCCGCAGTGGCATCGAGTTCACTCAGTGTCAGATTTACCAGTTCTGAAACCCGCAACCCGGTGGCATAGATCGTCTCAAGCATCGCTCGATCTCGAATACCGAGTGCTGTGTTTTCAGTCGGCGCCGCCAGAAGTTGCTCTACACTGGATTCAGACAGTGTCTTAGGCAGTGCTTTGCCGATAACCGGGGATTGTAGATCTGACGTCGGATCTGTCTCAGCTATTCCCTCCCGGGCAAGATGACGGTAAAAACGGCGCAGGCTCGATAGCTGCCGTGCTGAAGATCTTGCACTGATCCCCGAGCGGACTGTGTGCGCCAGATAGTCAAGAAGCTCAGACTTGGAAACTTTTTCCATAGAACGCTTCTGTTTTCCTAGCCAATTGGACACCTTCCTCAGGTCCGACCGATAGGCCGCCAGGGTGTTGGCGCTTAACCCGGATTCCAGCCAGACTGCGTCTAGAAACTGATCGATTAGCTGGAAATTTCGTTTTTCAGACATCTTTACTGACTCCAGGCCTTGCGCAGATCCAGATCTTGAATTTTCTGTCTGAGAACCAACTGTTGATTTCGGTCATCAGCCTGCTGCAACAAGTCGAGATAAACCATCCGAGCGTCGACCAACAAGCCGGCCTGTGTGAGCTGTACAGCCGCCTTGAATTGAGCACTCTGATTCCACCGCGATGCCGTGGCAGCACTGGTATCGACCACCGCCGAACGCAGGAACAAGTCCGCACTTCGCACATGTTTATTCAGAGCAGCGTGGGATTCGGCCATCCAGAAAAGCAGTTCCTGCCGCTGGCGGGGCGTCTGGACCAGATTGGCGGCCTGCGCAAACCCCTTCAATGCCAGTGCGTGTTTGCCAATAGTCTGAAGATCAAAAAACACTTGCATGACACGGTCTAGCATTCCTTCCGACAGCTGATCGCTCCCCGAAAGCCAATCCACCACTGCGATCAACCCATCATCTGCCTGCCCTGCAAATATCTGGATTCGTGACCGTCGGAGCACCCATTCTCCTTCGTTCATGTTTGGAGGCGGTGCACGCATCCTGCCCGAGAGACGGGAGGCCAGCGCATAGCGCCGGTTCTGTACCGCTTCCTGAGCCAGGGTCTGTAGAAGATCATCCTCGATCTGACTCTCTGATCCCATCGGGGCAGCATCTCCATACAAGAGCAGCACCAACGGCGATAATTTTGCTTCAATCAGAGACTCCACCAGAGAACGCGTCAGGATCCCGACTGCATCTTCCTCGATGCCCGAACGCAGCATGGTCACCAGCAACGCCCGCTGTCCCTCCAGCCCAACACCCGCACCCTCTACGGCATTGATCCAGGAACCCGGGTCCTGTGACACATAGGGGATCGCCGGGAGAATCTCCGCAGCGAGTCTGTCATAGGCAGTCAACAACTGGACCCGTGTCGGTGGCAGCATAGGAGCTTCTATCGTCACACCGGGCACCAACAACCATTCCAGTGCTTTAACCCTAGACGACCAGTCCTTTGCCAGCAACGCGGCTTCCGCCACTATCCCCCAATAGAAGTGTGCATCTACCCTGACGTTCGGCTGTTCTGCCGATAGGCCGAGGCGAGTCAGCACGTCGTCTGCGGTATAGGAACCCTCCCTGAGTCGCGCGATGAAACGCAATCGCTCGGCTTTTGCCCCTTGCTGACCAATCAGATAGCGTAAAGCCTCCCCCGGTCGACCGGACTCCAGCAATATCGTGGCCCTCAACTCCCCCCAGCTCGCTTCATCTGGATAGTACTCGGCCTGAAATCGGCTGCAGGCCGCATCCGCATCTTGAAACAGTTTTTCGGTTCGGTAAGCATCGATCATCAACCGCCTAGCTGTCATCGCGATCTGGTTGTCAGGCTCGCTGTCAACCCACATCGCACGCAGCACTGACCGTGCACGCCTCGGATCACCCTGATCAATGTGCACACCGGCGATGTCGACATAGACCCGGGCCTTAAGCGCGCCATCGAGCCTCGACAACGCGGTTTGAAGACGTGACAGCAACATCGTGGAGTGACCCGCCGCCCTCAGTGCCAACCACAACTCCTGCTCCCACTCCAGCCAATCAGATTTGTGCTCGATTTCTATTTCCTTCAGCAGAGCCAGGGCAAGGCCCGACGCGCCAGCCTGCCGGAGCATGCGGATCCGGGCCAGCGTAGTCGATGTGTCTACCGGTAAAAACTCGGGGGCAGTGGTACCAGGCTCCGGCAACAGACTCTGCTGGACCGAAATCTGAGTCCTGAAACCAATATCTAGTTGCGGCAACCACAAACGCGTGTCGTCAGCTGCCTGGCGCAGGTAGAGCGGAAGCGATACCGGTGGATTAGTCGGGTCAGACAGGACGTTAGGTGACATGGCATACAGCAACACTGCAGCAGCCATGCCGGACAACAGATTTTGCCACCTGTTGAACAGGCATCCGATCAGTAACTTAAACAACCTGCACATACGGTGGGGGACCGCAGCATGGCCACTGCGCGAAGTCATCCGCGGACCCACTCCGGCAGCTGGGGGCCATATCACAACCTGGCCGGACAATGCGACCAGCGTTGGAGGATGTATCAGGAGATCTTTTCTTTGATCCGGGCAGATTTTCCCGTACGGCCGCGCAGATAATACAACTTGGCTCGTCTAACATCGCCGCGTCGGCGTACTTCGATCGAATCCACCATCGGGCTATGGGTCTGGAAAACACGCTCTACACCCTCACCATAGGATATCTTGCGAACCGTGAACGATGAGTTTAGCCCTCTGTTCTTTTTTGCGATGACAACGCCTTCAAAGGCCTGCAGACGTTCTCTGTTCGCTTCTTTGACTTTTACCTGGACGCGAACAGTATCACCCACCGCAAATTCCGGTAGGTCGGTTTTCAGTTGTTCCTGCTCTAGTTCTTTAATCAGGTTGGTCATTTGAACTCTCCCGTTCTTCTCGCTCGCGTTTGTACTGTTCGAGCAACTGATGCTCTTCCTTGTTCAGTTTCCTCTTGGCCATCAAGTCTGGCCTGCGCATCCAGGTTCGTCCCAGTGCCTGCTTCAGTCGCCAGCGACGGACCTCGTCATGGTTACCACTCAGCAGCACCGGCGGTACGTTATAACCACGATACGCTTGCGGCTTGGTGTACTGCGGCCAGTCAAGCAGGCCATCACTGAATGAATCAGCCGCTGCCGAACCTTCGTTACCCAGCACACCTGGCAAATACCTGACCAGCGCCTCTATCAACACCATCGCTGGCAACTCACCCCCTGCAACCACATAGTCTCCGATCGAGATTTCCTCATCGACCTCAGTCTCAATCAGACGCTCATCAATACCCTCATATCGTCCGCTTAACAGTACCAGCGAACTTTCATCCGCCAGCGCTTTAACACGCGCCTGATCCAGCTTACCACCTTGTGGAGACAAGTGCAGTACCTTGCCGCCACCCGCCGCGCGAACCGCTGTCAATGCGCGACGCAGCGGTTCGATCATCATTACCATGCCGGGTCCCCCGCCATAAGGCCGGTCATCTACCCGGCGATAGTTATCGTCGGTAAATTCCCTCGGGTCCCACAGGGCCAACTCAAGCGAACCTGATTCCAGGGCCCGTCGGGTCATTCCCCAGCAGCGTACTGCATCGAACATACCGGGAAATATAGTGACGACGTCGAGTCGCATCGTCCTGCCACCCTACCGGCTCCAACAGGCGCCGGTCAGTAATCCTTTTCCCAATCGACCTGAATTCGACCCCTATTCAGATCGACCTCTGCGACCACCCCCGGTGTATAGGGCACTAGTCGTTCCTGCTCTCCCTTCAACACCAATACATCGTTAGCACCTGTCTCGAGCAGCCGGTCTACCTTTCCCAGGCTCTCACCACTTAAGTTGACAACCTCCAGACCTTCGAGCTGATACCAGTAATATTCTCCAGACTCGAGTTTACTGAATCGATCTGCCGCTACAGCAATATCCACATCCACCAGTTCCGTCGCCTGGGCTCGATCGTCATAACCCTTCAGATGACAGACAACACCTTTCTGGTGAAGACGACCCTCGACCACTGTTCGCGCCATCCAGCCCTGGTCCTGTTTCAACAACCACGTGTCGTATTGCAGGATGTCGCCAACCCGACTGGAATAATCTTGAACCCTAACCCAGCCTTTGACTCCAAAGACGCCACGGATTCGGCCCACCATCACTGTGCCGTCCTGCTCATGGTTCACTGAGTTACACCGTACACCGGCCCGGGCGCCGGCAGTGCGCATATCAAGCAGCAGCGTTGCGCTTGACCTGTTTAAGAATATTCGCAACCCGTTCTGACGGCTGCGCACCCTGACTGATCCAGTAGTCTGCCCGCTCCGTATCGATACGCAATGATTCTTCCGATTCAACAGCCATGGGGTTAACAAACCCGATCCGCTCAATAAATCGTCCGCGCGGCTGACGTCGCTGATCTGACACTACGATCGAATAGAAAGGTCTTTTCTTCGATCCGCCTCGAGCGAGCCGTATCTTAACCATCCAGATTCTCCACTATGTGCTTCAAAAACCGGCGGATTTTAGCATAACTCCGAGTCAACTACCGGGGCAAAAACCAAAAATCAACGTCCAAAAGGCGACATTCCCGGCACGCCGCCTTTCATCTGACTCATCATTTTCGCCAGGCCCCCCTTTCCCTTTGCTTTTTTCATCATTTTCTGCATTTGCGTGAATTGCTTCAGCAGTCGATTAACGTCTTGCACCTGGGTGCCCGATCCACCCGCAATCCGCCGTCGCCTCGATCCTTTGATCAGCGCGGGAAACAGCCGCTCTCTGGCAGTCATCGAATTGATGATGGCGATAGTCCGCCGAGTTTCACTGTCGTTAACTCGGTTTTTCACATGTTCCGGCAGATCCGTCATTCCAGGCAGCTTATCAAGCATCCCGGCCAGACCTCCCATCTGCTCCATCTGAACCAACTGATCTTTAAAATCTTCGAAGTCGAAGCCCTTACCCTTCTTGAGCTTGGCTGCGATTTTCTCAGCCTGCTTTCGGTCTACCTTTCGCTCGACCTCTTCAACCAAGGTCAATACGTCACCCATTCCGAGGATTCGAGAAGCAACTCGGTCTGGATGAAAGGCCTCCAGCGCCTCGACACTCTCTCCTGTGCCCAGAAACTTGATGGGTTTACCCGTGACTTCACGTATGGATAAGGCTGCACCGCCACGGGCATCTCCATCGGTTTTTGTCAGAACGATCCCTGTGAGCTCGAGTACCTGGTCAAAAGAGCGGGCACTGTTGACCGCATCTTGTCCGGTCATACTGTCGACCACGAACAGTGTTTCGACAGGTGATACTTCGTTGTGGATTCGACCGATCTCCGTCATCATCTCTTCATCTACGTGCAAACGGCCAGCAGTATCAATGATGACTACATCCATCACTTGCGTGGTTGCATGGGCGACAGCACCGCGTGCGATTTCCAGAGCACCGTCCCCGTCACCAAAATAGGCAACACCGACCTCCTCAGACAATCTGCGTAACTGTTCCATCGCCGCAGGCCGGTAAACATCGACACTGCTGAGAAGCACATTTTTGTTCTCTCGGTCTTTAAGCAGCCGTGCCAGCTTGGCAGCAGTCGTTGTTTTACCTGCACCCTGGAGTCCCACCATTAGAACCACCGCCGGCGGGCGAGCTGCGAGGTTTAACGCATCATTTCGTGAGCCCATTAACTCAACAAGCTCATCGTAAACCACCCTGACAACAGCCTGCCCAGGTGTGAGGCTCTCCAGCACTTTTTCTCCCACAGCCCGCTGCTGCACCCTCTCTAAAAAGGACTTGACGACCGGCAAAGCAACATCCGCTTCCAACAGTGCCAGGCGGACTTCGCGCAGTGCCTGGCTGATGTTATCCTCCGACAGCCGGCCGCGACCGCGCAGACCACGAAAGGTTTCTTTGAGACGATCCCCGAGTTGATTAAACATTGAGTTCTGTTCTCCTTGAGTGCGAGATTAATGACTCAGAAGCTATTTCCGAATTCGGGCTTCCTAAACTGCCCTTGCGATTCTACACTCTGTCTTCATTCCTACTCGATCGAATCCAGCATCTGACTGTGTATCTGACCAAAGGAAAAGCAACTTGACAGATAGTCTCAATATTCTGGCGGTAATCGCCTATGTGGCTGCAACAGCGCTGACGATTCGATGGATGGGGCTGGCCCAAACTCAAGGCAAGTCCGATCTGAAGGCACTTCGCCTAGTCCTCGCCGTCGGGCTTTTGCTGCACGGCAGCGCTCTGGTTACGATTCTGGGCGCCGGTGATTCTCCAAATCTCGCTCTGGGCACTACCTTGTCCAGTGTTGCCTGGCTCATCGTGGTGTTGTTTATTGTCAGCAGTCTTCGCGCACCACTCACCTCACTAGGCATTCTGATCCTGCCGACCGCCGCAATTGCTGTGCTAGTCGGGTGGCTCTACCCCGGTGCATCGCATGCGCCGGCATTGGGCAGTATCGCTGCAAAAACCCATCTGTTGATTGCCGGATTGTCCTATGGGCTGCTGAGCCTGGCAGTTGCACAGTCGATCCTGTTGTTTTATCTGGACCGGTTGATCCGGAATAAGCATCCCGCGGGCTTCTGGCTGAGCCTCCCTCCCATGGAGACCATGGAACTGATTCTGTTCCGACTGATCTTCAGTGGCTTCATCCTGCTTACAGTCACCCTTATCAGCGGTGCGGTGTTTTCTGATCACTTGTTTGGACAACCGTTTGTATTTAATCATCACGTCACCCTGGCCGTTTTAGGCTGGTTGAGCTTTGCCGTACTGCTCGGTGGTCGCTGGCTCTTCGGCTGGCGCGGACGCACAGCAGTTAACTGGACTCTGGCAGGTTTTGTTATTCTGGTTCTGGGTTATTTCGGAACCCGCTTCATACTCGAAGTTTTGTTATCTGACTGAACATCTTCTCTGATGACTGATGGTGTTAAAGCATCCTCGCTGGCTGTGCGCCCGAACGACATCCACCGATTCTGGTTCCAGGACTGCCTGACGTGTCCACAGGAACTTGAGAACCGTAAAACCGACTGGTTTGGAGGTGGCAAGTCATTCGACGACACAATCCGGCGCGCCTACTGCGATCTACCTGACCGGGCGCTCAACGACGAGTTCGACCACTGGCAAAAAGATCCACTGTCCGTCATCTCCCTCATCCTGATCCTCGATCAGTTTCCACGCAATATGTATCGCGGAACCGCACGCTCATTTGCTTATGACGACAAAGCCAGGCTGGTGGCACAGGCTGCGATAGATCTCGGTATAGACGGCAAAGTCCACCCACTGGAAGCGACCTTTATTTATCTGCCGTTTGAACACTCCGAAGATCCCAGGGACCAGGTGACTTCGGTTGGACTTTTCGAACGATTGGCTCAGACTGCGCCGACTGAGTTCAGGGAACATCTGGAATCGGCAGTCGAGTATGCACGCAAGCATCAGGATATCCTCTCCAGATTCAGTCGATTTCCTCACCGGAACCAGGCACTGGGTCGCTCGACGACGGCCGCCGAACAAGCATACCTGAACAGCGGTGGCGATACTTTCGGGGTGCCCCAAAAATAAATCAACTCAGCTGAACACTGACCAAACACAAAAGGATCGAATGACACCAACAGACGAATGAACGCCGCAATAAAAATCTTCCTGTTCTTGATTACAGTCCTTGCCGGCCAGGTCTTTATGCCATGGTCTGCGCATGGCGGTGAACGTTTCATCGTGGTTGCATCCACGACGTCTACCGACAATTCTGGTCTCTACAACTTTCTGCTACCTCACTTTCGTGAACAAACCGGTATTGCGGTTCGGGTTGTTGCGGTGGGCACGGGCCAGGCGTTCCGTATCGCCCAAAACGGCGACGCTGATGTCCTTCTCGTGCATCATCGCCCCTCGGAAGACCAGTTCGTTTCAAAAGGATATGGCGTGGCCCGGCATGATCTGATGTACAACGACTATGTCCTCGTTGGCCCTCGCGATGACCCGGCGTCCATCCTTTCCGCTTCCAATGTTATTGGCGCCGTTCAACGCATCGCAACCAACAAGAGCTTATTTGTTTCTCGAGGCGATGACAGTGGCACCCACAAAAAAGAACTGGAAATCTGGAACCAAAGTGGTATTGATACCTCTAAAGTAGGCAACGGCTGGTACCGGGAAACAGGCCGCGGTATGGGGGGTACTTTGAATATGGCGAGCGCGCTGGACGCTTATACACTGAGCGACCGTGCAACCTGGCTCAAATTCGGCAACAAAGGACAGCTCGATATTCTCTTCCAGGGTGACCCGCCGTTGTTTAACCCATACGGCATCATCCTGGTAAACCTCGAAATACATCCTCACATCAAGTCCCGCGACGGCCAGACTTTTATCGACTGGATGCTCTCAGAGACCGGACAGACACTGATTGCTAACTACCGAATCCTGGGCCAGCAGGCATTCTTCCCAACTGCCAGACCTTAAATTCTACGATTGGCATAAAACAGTTGATCACGACTCACTCATCAGATATTCGGACGATTCGAGCCAGGTCGGATCGATGTCGACGCCCCAGCCCGGCTTGTCCGGCACCTCCACATGGCCGTCCTCAACAGAAAACGGTGACTCGATAAACAAACCATCCTGCCAGGGATAATATTCCGGACCTTCAATCGAAAACTCCAGGTACTTTCCCGCATTCTCGATCGTTCGTAAAAGATGCATGGTGAAGAGTGTCACCATAGACAGATTCGCGCAATGCGGTGTACAGGGCATCCCGGCTGCTGCTGCCATGCGCGCAACTTCCAGGGTGCGCACCATACCCCCCAGATAGCACACATCGGGCTGTACGATATCAACAGCACGCATGTCGATCATTCTCCGCCAGGTCGGTATTTCGCAGTCCTGTTCACCGCCTGTCACATCCAGGCTGAGCGCCTGGGTGACCGCCTGCGTCTGCTCCAGTTCCCAGTATGGGCAGGGTTCCTCAAAATGCTCGACACCGTACTGTTCGAGCATCTTCCCCACTTCAATCGCCCTGGCTGGAGCAAAGCCACTGTTGGCATCGACCAGCAATGCGACATCGTCGCCCAGTCCTTTCCTAACTGCCGGCACGATCGCTTCAGTCCGACCAGGCCATTCATCGATGTCCCGCCCACATTCAGCACCCACTCTGAACTTAAACGCCGTATATCCGTATTCTTGTCGTAATCCACAAAGGCGTTCGGTCTCAGCTTCCGGCTTGATATCACGCCGCATGCTCGAGCCGTAAACACGCAACTTTCCAGGTGAACCCCCCAATAACTCGCACACGCTCTTGCCCTGGTCACGCCCACCTAAGTCCCACAATGCGGTATCAAGCCCTGCCAATGCCCGTCGCAGATAGGAGCCTGGAAACTTGTGCTCTCTGAGCGGAATGAGGTCTACCAGTCTTTGGATGTCGGTGCACGGTTCGCCTAACACCCAGGGCGCGATCTGTCGGTGAACAACCCGGGCCGTGATATCGGCATTGTAGGGCGCGACCTGACCCCAGCCGTAAGCACCATCCTCAGCTGTGACCTTGACGAAAGCCAGATATTCGCGACTGAAAGTTTCTATGCGTGTAATTTTGGCGCTCGGCATAACTAAACCCGTTAAAAGAAAGACAGCTTTTCAGGAATCAAAGACAATCACGTTACGCAAGGCCTGACCCTCTTTTACTGCTGTTATCGCATCATTAATCCCTTCAAGGGGGTAACACTCTGACACCAGTTCGTCGAGTTTCAGACTGCCTTCCAGATAGTGATCGACCAGACGGGGGATATCGGTATCAAGGTGCGTCTGCCCCATCTTGCTACCGACAAGTTGAATCGCGTCGTTGGCTAGATTGAGTGTTTCAAATTGAGCTGTAACGCCTTCGGCGGTCATGCCTACCAGAACCACCATGCCAGCCCGGCGCACCAGTGTCAGCGCCTGTTCGACTGCAGCGGCGCTACCCGCAGCAACGAACACATAGTCTGCACCTCGACCTTCGGTCAACTGCCCAATCTTGTCGTTGATGTCATCGTTTGCAGGATTTATCCCGTGGGTGGCACCCAGCTGCAGGGCGGCCTGAATCTTCTCGTCCACCAGGTCAACCGCAATGTTGACTTGACTGCCACAGATCGCCGCACCCTGTATGCAGTTCAAACCGATACCACCTGTGCCGATAGTCACCACCGAGCTCCCGGGGACAACACGGGCGACATTCGCGACAGCACCGAAACCGGTGACCACACCACACGACAGCAGAGCGGCGCTGGTCATCGGCACTGACGTGGGAATACCCAGAACCTGGGATTCGTGGACCACAACCTGTTCGGCAAATGCACCGGTGCGCAAACCGTGGCCGAGGGCGTGACCATATTGGTCTTGCAGCGGCGAAGCCGTGTCCAGAGGAAATATCGTTTCACAGAGACTGTGGTGATCCCTTGAACAGTAGTAACAGTCACCACAAGATCGCAGCAGTGTAACCACCACGGTGTCACCCACCGCTACACGTGTTACCCCGTTACCGGCTTGTTCCACGATACCTGCGGCCTCATGTCCAAATACAGCAGGCAGCGCACCGCCCCACCCTCCATCCATGTAGGTGATATCGCTATGACAAATTGCACAGGCGCTCAGTTTGACCCTGACCTCATGGGATCCTGGATCGGCAAGGTCAACCTCCTCCACAGACAAAAGTGCCCCGAATTCCCGACAGACTGCTGCTTTCATATGACCGCCCTAGATTTTGACACGACCAGGATGAACGATAGGCATTGGTTCGCCATCTAACCCAACACAGAAAAACTGCTTTCCGGATTAATCTCCCGCAACCGTGACATCGTTGAAGTGTCCAGCACATGATCGACATTGCCCAGCGCAAACTGCAGGGGGACCTGGTCATGATCGTTACCGGATTCGCAATAGTCAATCAGCGCGCTCATGAGCTGTCCCGCGACCGGCGCATTCTTGAACTGGTTACCACTGGTCCCGCAAGCCATATAGAAACCGTCTACAGCACTGCGGTCATAAATCGGCAACCAGTCCTCAGTAACGTCATACAGATCGACCACACCGCGCATCCGGCTTGGGATCGCAAGCTCCGGGATTCGTTGTCCCAACCGCAATGCCTGCGTTGTCCATTGATCGGTGAAATCTCGACTGAATTCATCCGCGTCTACCCAGTCGTGCGGGTCACATTCAGGATCCTCACTGCCCACCAGAATGTGATTTCCGGTTTCAGGCCGGTAATAGACACCGATGTCATTGTCAGAGACCACAAAGCCCTGGTTTTCAAAATCAAAGCCCTTCGGTGAGGGTATGTGGGCGACTTCCTGCCGCAGCGCGCGCGTCGTGATTCTCATGTCGTTGTCTGCTGATGCCAGCTTGTTTATTTTCGACGAATGTGGCCCGGCAACGTTAACCACGATGGGCGTACTGAACTGCGACCCATCACGCAGTGTGACGCCCTGTATCCGGCCGCTTTTTACAAGAATCGAGGTGACTTCAGAGTTGAACCTAAAGGCCGCACCGTTTGCTTCCGCTGCCCGCTGAAGATTGTGAGCCGACAGTTGGGGATCTGTTACATAGCCCGCCGTGGGAAAAAACACAGCCCCATCAAGCACGCCGCCGGTCGGCAGCCCAAATTCCTCATTACCCGTTGGCTTGGCAGGTGCAAAACATTTCAGATCGTAGATCGGCAACACCTGTTTGATTTTTTTGTCATCCCATAACTCGTAAGGGATACCGAGGGCTTCTATATTTTGAATAATCTTTTCGAGATAGCCGTTGCCCTTAGTTTTCATCACCAGGCAACCGGTTTCCCGAAACCGGGCTAATCCCGAGTCAT
Source organism: Gammaproteobacteria bacterium (assembly GCA_022450155.1). Lineage (NCBI taxonomy): Bacteria > Pseudomonadati > Pseudomonadota > Gammaproteobacteria > Gammaproteobacteria bacterium. Next base: position 176,521 of record JAKUQR010000001.1, read on the forward strand.
CCTCTATACCGACATAGTCTGCCCAGTTTTTCCAAACAAAATAGCCATCATAGGCAAATGCGGTGCCGTCCAGAGTCGAATAATGCACCCGAATGACAGCACAGCTGGCGGATGTAGAACCGTATCCGGACGTCGGCAATGCATCAACATTCAGTGTTTTGAGCCCTCGTTTTGCCAGTTCAAATGCTGTGGCACAACCGATAACACCCGCACCGATGATAATTGCATCATAGAATTCGTTTGACCTCATTCTTCAGATCCCCGCAGCTTCCCACATCGCTATTCCCGATCGCGCGAGCACCTGGCCACCTAATCCCGGGGCACTGCATGTTCCATGCACCTGAAATAAAGCGTGGTAGCACTGCGCCATAGCTTGACGATTCATAAAATCACTTTGCCCAAGTTGGGTGATCAGTTGGCTACCGTACCCAGCCGCGATACCTCACCGGTAATGTAGTTGTGAACCTTGAAAGCTCCCAACGGTGTACCCAGATAGCCATCCACTTTCCAAAGATTGTCAGTAATTAAATCAGTGGGAGAAAAATTTTCACTGTCATACAGTGGATCATCGCCGCCATGCGTGTGATAACTGGCTGTCGCCACCGTACCGGAAGGCACGCGGTTAGGAGAGCCGATATTAACCGAATTCACAGTACCCTGAACCGGGTTGAGTGCGCTAAAGGTCGCATCGATGTTGCGATAGATCCAGCTTCCGTATTCGATGTTTTCACTAACCGAAGTTGGATTGATGTCATTCAACGCATTCCAGGCTGCATCATTTTGTCCCGACCACCGACTTACGCTATCAGCGCCCGCGTCACCGGAACTGGCGATCAACGCGACTGCGACTGCGGCCACACCAAGCATCGCCACTTCGCGTACACCATCGCTTGAACCATCTCTTAAGCCAGCAGTAAGTGCCGGCATGGGCGCACGGCCAAAACTACCCCGCAAAGTCAGCATGACCCGCTCAGAGTTCGACCCTGAAAAACGCAGGCTTCGCCCCTGATGAAACTCAAGTTCCAGCTTAGCTCGAGGATAGTCGCTGAAGGCAAAAGGCAGCATCAGGTTCACCTGTCGATCATGGGCGGACCCCGCTTCGATCTGCCGTACCGTCAGTGTGATACCGCGCATCTTCGCCCGGATGTCGGCGGCATAGGCAGCCACACCGTCTTCTCGTTCTATGCGAAAAATGCTGCTGAAAAACACGTCTGTCGAAAACCGGCCGTACCAGCTGTGGCGGTCACCCAAACCCGAGCTGGCAATTCGGGCGCCGCCCAGGTCGACGTCGACCAGCACACCGCTGTACCGTAGGCCACCGCCCTGAAAATCCACAGGAAGTTCACCAGAGGGATGAAACAAACGAGAATCAACGCCAGCGTAGTGGTCAGACAGCACCGACAGATGCGAGCCCTGGCCTGCAAAGGTCAGCCCAGAGAGTCTGCGGCGTGCCATTGTCAGTCCGAACACCTGGGCCTGCTCTGCAAGTCCCAACACCGAGGTGGCCGCACGCTGACCCATTACAGGCTGGGTCATCCACCAGCCCGCAGTGGACATTTCATCGCCCGCAGCCCGACCTGCTGAGCTAAGGACCATGCAACCCACCACGGCAAGCGTACACAGCCAGCCTATCCACGGAGTTTTAACAGCCATGCTGCCTCCGCAACACCCGTGACGTTTCGATGTTTATCGACATACCCTCACGCAAATTGCGGACTAGCCACACCCCATAGTCGATCAACAATCAATTCCTCCACACTAATTACCTGCTACGCTACCGCTTCCTTGCCCGCAGGATTATCGCAGGAACCCATCAGGCCGGTTTGGTTGAAAACACGAGATTTATTCATTGTCGCCAGTGTCCCACTGATCTGGGGGCTGGGCTTTACGATTGCCAAGGCCGGCCTGGCGGAATTTCCACCTCTGTTCCTCATGGGCATGCGGTTTACACTGGCTGCCGTACTGCTGGTCTGGTTCCTGCCGGTTCCACGAGGGCACCTAAAAGATATATTCTGGATCGCGCTGGTCGGTTCATCGATTCAATACGGCCTGACCTTCACAGGTCTGTCCCGGATTGATGCCTCCCTGGCCGTCATTATCGTCCACCTGGAAGTGCCGTTCAGCGTGCTCCTGGCCGCAATCGTGCTCGGGGAACGTCCCGGCTATCTGCGATGGTTGGGTATGCTCGTGGCCTTCCTGGGCATCGTTCTGATTGCCGGCCAACCACAGGTCCGCGGACAAGGACTTCCGATTCTTCTGACTGCGGGCGGGGCAATGACCTGGGCAGTCGGACAGCTTATGGTTAAGCGACTTCATGGTGCGGTCAGCGGGCTGACGCTTATCGGTTGGATCGGGGTATTTGCCGGCCCTCAGATGTTAGCTGGCTCTTTTCTGATCGAAACAGGTCAGCTCAACGCACTTGGCGAGGCAACCTGGGTAGGCTGGGGTTCCGTGTTGTACCTTGGTATCGTCATGACCATCGCAGGTTACGGAATCTGGTTTACGGTGCTTTCGCGGAACCCCATGTCACAGGTCATGCCTGTGCTGTTGTTGTTGCCTATATTCACAATCGTGTCCAGTATGCTGTTGCTCGGCGAAAGGCCGTCCTGGCTCGTGCTTGGCGGCGGGCTGATCGTACTCACGGGAGTCGCCATCATTGTATTTGCCCACAAACTGAGCTTCACAAGAGAAGAAACAACCGGCTAAATCATATGGCAACATCAAGCGCAACCATTCAGACTGGTGAAATCCATGTGTGGTCTTTGAGTTTTTCTGACGCCGTACCCGATCTCACGAGCCTGCATCAGCTCCTTTCTGACGACGAGCGTACCCGCGCAGCCCGCTTCATCTCTGACATCGATAGGACCCGCTTTACCGTTGCCCGCGGCGTACTGCGTCAACTCCTGTCTGCTTATACCGGACACCCAGCCAGATCAATCGAACTGGTCTACGGCCTCCATGGCCGGCCTGCCGTGACAGCTTCCCAGGCACATGACATTAACTTTAATCTGTCACATTCGGGAGAACATGCTTTATTCGCACTGACGGGTGAGGGCGAGGTCGGTATCGATATTGAACGAATTCGACCCCACTCACCAGCCTATCGACTGCGTCTCGCCAGGCGGTTTTTTTCTGAGATGGAATTCTCTGCGATAGAAGGACTAAGCGCATCGTGCGTCGAACAGGCATTCTTTGCCTGCTGGACCCGCAAGGAGGCTTACATCAAAGTACATGGCCTGGGCCTGTCACTGCCGCTGTCACAGTTCTCTGTCAGCGTAAATCCCGCTAGCGCACCACAACTTATAGCGACCCCTTGGTGCCCTTCCGACCTCAAGCTGACCCGGTTGTGGGACCTTGCAGTACCTGACGGCTACCGTGCCGCTATCGCTCTGAATAATTTTACTGGTGACCCTGAAATTCGCCCATTCGATTGGTCAGCTAAGATCAGCCCCGGCCTATGATCGGTTGAAATCATCTTCGAAGCGCTCAATATCGTCTTCGCCAAGATAGCTACCGGTCTGCACTTCAATGACCTCCAGCATCTCACTTCCAGAATTTTTCAAACGGTGTACTGTACCTGCTGGAATAAATACAGATCCCCTCGGTTCCAATGTGAATTCTTGGTCACCGCACGTGACCTGTGCCCTACCACTGACCACGACCCAGTGCTCGGCCCGGTGCTGATGCTTTTGTAACGACAAGCGGGCTCCGGGTAGCACTGTCAGGTGCTTGACCTGATAACCAGGGCCGGTCTCAAGAGAATCATAGCTCCCCCATGGTCGAAAAACCTTACGATGCATCGCATATTGAGGACGATCACTTTCTTTTAACCTGGCAACAACTTGCTTAACCTGCTCTACTTTTTCCCGTGCCGACACCAGCAAGGCATCAGGCGTATCGACAATCACTAGATCATCAACTCCTAGAGTAGACACCAATCGATGCTCTGCGTGAACATAGGTATTTCGAGTGTCCTCAGTCAGCACATCCCCCCGCAATACGTTACCGTATTCATCTTTATCTCCGATGTTCCACAATGAAGACCAGGATCCCACATCGTTCCAGCCGGCATCAAGCGACACGACTACAGCTGCCGCTGTGTGTTCCATTACGGCGTAATCGATCGAATTACTTGGACATCTGGAAAAAGTCTCTTCTGGGAGTCGTGCAAAATCCATTTCGCGAACCAGCGTCTGATATGCCTCGTGACAACTGTCATAGATAGCCTTACTGTAGGTCTGTAGTGCCTTGAGATAATCTTTTGCGCTGAACATAAACATTCCGCTGTTCCACAAATAGTCACCGCTGGCGAGGTACTGACTGGCAGTTTCATGATCGGGTTTTTCAACAAACTCGTCGACCTGAAATAAATCAGTGGAAAGTTCAGCGCCACGGCGGATATAGCCATATCCGGTTTCTGGACTACTTGGAACCACACCGAACAGTGCAAGATGACCCTTCTGCACGCCTTCTGCCGCCTTGGCAACAGCCTGTCCCAGAGCCATCGGATCTGTAATCACATGGTCTGCCGGCAGAACCAGCAATACCGGATCTTCAGCCAGTGCCTGCGCTTCCAATGCAGCGATCGCTGCTGCCGGGGCCGTATTTCTGCCTACAGGCTCAAGAATAATTCCCTGGTGATCAAGATCTAATGTCGAGAGCTGGCCTGCGACAATGAACCGGTGGTCTTCGTGACAAACCAACACCGGTGCTGCCAGGTCGAGAGCGGCAAGCCGTATGACCGTATCCTGCAGCAGTGTATTGTCTCCGGTGATAGACAGAAATTGCTTGGGAACCAGCTGGCGGGAAAGCGGCCACAAGCGAGTGCCCGATCCACCACAAAGAATGACCGGAATTATTGACATATTCTCAACGCTGCCACATCGATCAGATCTAAACCGTTAATTGTACTCACTGGCAAACGCCGGAATCATAATCCGTCAAACCTGTCCAACAACCCGTCCACCGTTTGATCTACGAGCAGATTACGGATTTGCGCTGAACTGACAAATCCTTGTGTTTGGGCGTGATTCAGAAAGTTGATAAGCTGATCGTAGTAACCTTCGCTATTGAGCAGACCACACGGTTTCTGGTGAAAGCGCAATTGCGCGAAGGTCATAATTTCAAACAGCTCCTCCAGCGTGCCAATTCCACCCGGAAGGGCGATAAAACCATCTGACAGTTGTGCCATAAGCGCCTTTCGCTCGTGCATCGAATCAACGACATGAAGATCTGCCAATCCGGTATGAGCAATTTCCATATCGATCAGGGACTGTGGTATTACGCCAACTGCCCTACCCCCTGCGCCGATAACGGCGTCGGCGACTGCACCCATCAGCCCTACACTGGCACCACCATAGACCAGACCTAAATCCCGCTCGGCCAGTGTGCGGCCGAGCCGGACCGCCTCCACCCTGTAACCTTCACGGGTGCCATTATGAGAACCGCAGAACACACAGATACTCTTCAATAATCCCCCTCTCTATTCAGGTCTGGCAGAAACTCGGGTACCTGTGCAGTGTAGATCCTACTCTTACCCACGTCTGGGCAGTACTTTACGCAACACCGGTATACACTATACGGCAATGGATCGTCACTACCCGGGACTGCACCAGGAATATGCCCCATGAAGTTTGACAACGTCCTGCAGACTGTCGGCCGAACACCGGTGGTCCGCCTGAACAGTTTTACCGACCACCTTGCCCGCGAACTCTGGGTAAAACTGGAGAGCTTCAACCCGGCCGGTTCGGTCAAAGACAGGCCTGCTCTGAACATGATTGAGGATGCCGAACAGCGGGGTGTTTTAAATCCCGGCGACACGATTATTGAACCCACTTCCGGCAACACCGGCATCGGGCTCGCCATGGTTGCCGCTGTCAAGGGATACCGGGCGATCTTCGTGATGTCTGAAGACATGAGTTCAGAACGGAAGCAAATACTACTTGCCTACGGTGCAGAACTGGTGCTGACACCGGCTGACAAAGGCACTATCGGAGCAATAGAAGAAGCCCGGCGATTATCTGAAGAGAAGGGCTATTTCTTTGTCGGCCAGCACTACAATCCAGCCAATCCTGCGGCGCATCAGATTACCGCGAACGAAATCTATGAAGACTTCGGCGAAAAGCTCGACGCGATCGTCTGTACCACCGGTACCGGCGGGACTATATCGGGTCTTTCAACCTACCTGAAGGACCGAATTCCCGACCTGATGATCATCGCCACGGAGCCCGAGGATTCACCTATTCTCTCGAAGGGCATCGCCTGTAAACACAAGATCATGGGCACGGCACCTGGCTTTATTCCCGATACCCTGGACCAATCAGCCTACGACGACATCATACCCGTCTCCACTGAAGCGGCCTTTCAATCAGCGCGCAAACTGGCTACTGACGAGGGCATCTTTTGCGGCATCTCCTGCGGCGCAGCAGTCGCGGGCATGCTCGACTATGCCTCAAAAGAAAGTACCCGTGGCGCTGTCTTACTGGCCATTCTGCCAGACACTGGAGAGCGCTACCTCAGTACCGACCTATGGGCCTAGAAGTCGCGAATCTGTCTAAGTCCTCACCGAACCAGCTAATACTGCTGCACGCAGCTTAACCTTTACCTGGCAACCTGCTCATCATGAACCTGATTCACTCTGTCCACTGGCCTTTTGTGCTTCTCCAAACAAATAGACACGCGCTTCATCATCTGGCGCCTCGCTGCCCCGGCTCGAGCGCGAGTCCTTGAGAAGATCATAACCGCGCCGCAGGCCCGGGCGTGTTTTAAGCACATCGTACCATCTGCGGATATTGGGGAACTCGCCCAGATCAATCTGCTGACTTTTGTAGGTGACGATCCACGGCCAACAGGCCATATCGACGATCGTGTATTCACCGCAGATATGCTCTCGCCCTTTCAAGCGTTTGTCTAGTTCTTTAAAAAGACGCAATACGTTATACCGGTAACGGTCGATTGCATAGGGAATTGTTTCTTTCGCATACAAGGCAAAATGACCATGCTGACCCATCATGGGTCCCAACTGGGTGGTCTGCCACAACAGCCACTGCATCACCTCGTAACGACCGTGAATATCCGTTGGCAGAAACCGGCCGGATTTCTCGGCGAGGTACATCAATATTGCACCCGATTCAGCCAACGGAAAAGAGTCGCCGCCACCCAACGGTTCATGATCGACGATCGCGGGCATACGATGACTGGGACTGATGCGCTCGAATGCTTCGGTGAACTGTTCCCCCCGTCCTATACGCAGTGGTATGACGCTGTAAGGCAACTCCATCTCTTCCAGGGCAATCGAGATCTTCCAACCATTGGGTGTGGGCCAAAAATAAAAATCGATCATTTGTCTATTCTCACATCTCCGTGTTAACACCACGCCCCGCGGTGAAGAGGTTCAGGATTTTGAATACTGTTCAGTGCCCACCGCCCCCTGTGCGATTAAGTGCTCAATCTCGGGTTCGGACAACCCCAGCTCACTCAGAACCTCATGGTTGTGTTCGCCTAGCCTGGGCGCCCCTTTGGGTAAATCGGGCGGCGAGCCTTCGAACCGCGCCGCTACACGGGTCTGACGCAGAGAACCTGCAACAGGATGAAGATTTTCCTGCAGAATCTCACTCGCCAGAATCTGTGGATGCTCAATCACCTGCTGACGCGTGAGGGCGGGTGCGCAGGGCACATCTTCGCGCTCGAAGATTTCCAGCCAGGCCTGCGTGGTGCGGGTTCTCAGCACCTCCTGAATGACATCCAGGCGTTCGTTTACGTTTTTATCCCGAAGCTGCGGCGTCTTAAACCGCGAATCTTCCAGCAGGTCAGGTCGATCGAACGCCCGTGTGAGCGCAGCCCATTCTTTGTTGGTCATGGTCGATACCGTCATGTAGCCGTCTTGAGTCTCGTAAATAAGATCGATAAAACTCGCAGCCGCCTGGCTCGTGACCGGGTTATCCACAAATGTCTGTCCGCCCATATCTGAAGCCCAGAGAAAATTCATGACAACATCGAGCATAGATAACCGCACATGCTGCCCGGTACCTGTTTTTTCTCTAGACAAAAGCGCCGCCGTGACGGCCTGAGAGGCATAAACGGCAGTGAGCTTGTCGGGCAGAACAGTACGTATAAGCCGCGGGCGCGCCGTATCGGACCCAGCCTGTACCGTCGTCAATCCTGAGATCGCCTGGACAATCGGATCGTAGACCGGTTTTTGTGCCAGTGGTCCCCGTTCACCAAATCCTGACATCGAGATATAGACAATCTTCGGTGCGACTTCCCGGATGTCGTCATAGCCAATACCCAACCGTTCGACAACCCCAGGTCGGAAGTTCTGGATAAACACGTCAGCCGTAGCAGCCAGGCGCTTTAGTGTTTCTTTGCCCTGATCGTGCTTGAGATTCAGGGTAATCGATCGTTTACTTCTGTTGATATTCAGGAAGCTAGTGGACAATCCCTCGCGATGGGCCCCGACTGAGCGGGTGTGATCACCTCTTCCGGGTACTTCAACCTTGATCACGTCTGCACCCTGATCTCCTAAAATTGAAGCGGCCCAAGGCCCAGTCAACATAGAGGTTAATTCAACAATCCGATAGCCAGTCAGTGGTCCCGCCATATCGGTGTCCTTAGAAAGTTCGCGTTTGTTTTCAATGATCGATACCTGCCCGGATCCAGTTGTGAAAGCGCTCGAGCAAGTATTCCTCGGGCATTAACACACCGGCCTTGAGCGGTGCTGCGTGCAGTCCACGCTGGTTGCGTTCGCAGGCCTTGGCATCCTGCTCCATCACCAACCGACCAAAGTCAACGACGTTTTCGAGCTTGTAGCTGGGATCAGCTAGCGTCTCTGGTGGAAACAGCCACTCCGCCACCAGGTCGGTGCGTTCGGGCCCCAGAGGGCGTAATGTAACTATCCGTACATGGTCGGCATAACCGGCAATAAAAACACTAGGCCAGGTAGAAGCATAGGTCTGCCCGCGAGCGAGCTCTTCGGATGTCAGCGATTGAATGGCGTGCCCCTGAACACTCCCATCCACTGACCACGTTTCGGCTCCATCACGCAACCCCCCGCGATAACGCGGGTCATTGCTCTGCACATGATCAGTCCAGTCGGGAACGTCTCGGGGGTGAATGATACGCCGACCATACAGCGGTACCAGATCAGTTAACTCAGGGTGTACTGCTGGGCAGTGTAGGCACTCATTAAAATTTTCCCAGAAAGTTTTCCAGTTACAACTCATCTCGGTATGCCAGGTGTGGCCAACCACCATCGTTTCCAGCGGGAAGTTAGCGAAGTTGTCGGCTGGACGTTGGAATACATTATTGGCATCCCAGGGAGTATCGAAGTCAGGGTGTAGGAAGACGCAACCGCGCCACTCGACAATGGCGACCTGAAAAAGCCCGTACAGAGATTTGTCGAAACCCTCCGGCTCGACAAAAGAGGATGTACGCAGTAAACCTCCATCTTCAGCGTCGTATGTCCATTGATGATATGGGCAGACAATCCGCCCCGATGTGCCGAGCTGGCCCTCGACGGCCTCGCACAGCAGCGAGCCCCGGTGCCGACAAGTGTTATGGAAACCATGCAAACTGCCGCTACGACCTCGCACCACCAGGTAATTCTGGTCACCAATAGTTAGCGTGCGGAAGGCACCGGGTTTCGAGAATCCTTCGCTACGGGCAACATAAAGCCAGTTATTGCGCCACAACGTGGCCATCTCACGCGCATGCTGCACTGGGTCGAAATACCACGCTGCCGGTAGGCCAGGCACGCTCGCGGTAAGGCCGTTGTAGGCAAAAGAATCCTGCAGATCGTTGCTCATCGGACAATTCAACCAATTAATTCTACGGCGAGGAAATTCTTAACCCAGCAACTCGGGGTAACTGCAAGCCTTAGCTGATCCGCAATCATTGGACACTTCATCTCCGTGGTGTCTATTGGAGATCAATACGACCTGAATTGGCTGTGTACCAGCCAGCTCTACTGGCTGCCGTGGGCCCGATTGTGTTGTTCAGGATTATCAAAGTACTAGTTATCCTTAATTACTACCGCACCAACTATAGTGTAAGCCCCGACGGCGTGTCCTGGCCGATCTTTGTCTCTATATCCCTTGCACTCGGAACGTCCCGAATCCACTCGTAATAGATACCCTTGGCATTGGTAATAGTCACACCGGCCTGTTCCATGCGGCGAAGTCCTGCTAGATGATGCGGCCAAGGAGAGCCTGTGGCATCTTCTATCACACAAACCCGATACCCCGCATCTAACAGTTCTATCGCGGAGTGTGCAATACACACGTCAGTTTCCAGCCCAACCAGGACCACATCTCGCTTATCCAATTGTTCCAGTGCTTCACGAATGTCATCCTGCCCAAGGAGGCTGAAAACCAGCTTGTTGTAGATACTTTGACCTTGCGGTAACAACGCTTTCAGGTTCGGGCACATATCAACTTCATCGGACACATCCTCTGCGGTCGCAATCATCGGAATACCCAAAAGTGTCGCGACCTGCATCAACCACCTGATACGTGAAACCAAGGGCGATCTCTCGTGCAACGCCAGCTTATTGAGGAAGTTTTCCTGTACATCAATAACCACGAGGACACTACTGGAGCGTTCAATCAATGGCATCTCAATCTCCTGTCAATAGCTGCAACAAAATCAAGCCTAGCCCGCCTCGCTTACAGCGAAAGTTAACCTTCATTGTAACCCTGTATAGTTACAAAACTGGTTCAATCGTTGCGTTCCTAGTCTATCGTGATATGCCGTGACAACATTGGTCAAAAGAATAGGATGTGGCGTCATGCGAACGCACAGATTCATATCGCAATCCCGTTGCTAGGAAAAAAAGTTGATGGCAAAACACATGGTCTGTTTGACTTTCGATTTCGATGTTATGTCGGGGCATATCGCCCGTGGCATGACTACGCCTACCCCTATCTCACGAGGTGAATTCGGGATTGTTGGCGCAAGCCGCATTCTGCCTTTACTGCAGGCTCAGAAAATTCCAACAACCTGGTTCATTCCCGGCTTCACTATCGAAACTTACCCCGAGGCCTGCATCGAAGTTGTCGAGGGTGGCCACGAGATTGCCCATCATGGCTGGACGCATGTGCAACCCGCCCTGCTAGATCGGGTACAAGAGGAATCTGAAATGATCCGCGCCAACGACGCCATTGCACGATTGTGTGGCCGGCGGGCACAAGGTTACCGCTCCCCGGCCTGGGATTTAAGCCCTCACACCCTGGAACTGCTGATCCAACACGACTTTTACTATGAAAGTTCCATGATGGGGCATGATTATTCCCCATATCGGGTACGCCAAGGGGATGTCATCGAATTACAAAAGCCCATGCAGTTTGGTGATAAAACCCCGTTGATCGAAATGCCTATCAGTTGGTCCCAAGACGACCACCCTCATTTCGAGATGACCAGCACCCGACCTGGTCATCGCAACGCAAACAGCGTGATGGAAAACTGGGTTGACGACTTTATCTATATGACCCGCTGCACAGATTGGGGCATTATCACCTATACCTGCCATCCTTACGTCATTGGACGCGGCCATCGGATGCTGATGCTGGAACGTTTTATCACCAAACTCCAGGAACTGGGCGCGGACTTCATGCGCATGGACCATGCCGCCCGAGTTTACGATGAGCGGCACCCATATCTATAAAACTGTTGTAGTTCAGCGGTCATACCGAAGAGAATCGCGTGCTTCTGCTTCATGCCAGTTACCGTATCCTCGGTAGTACCGTTTGGACGCGTCATCAAATGGCTGGAAGTCCAGTGGGGTTATCTCCCCGGTCATAAGTGCCTTGTGCACCAGTGCATTACGACGCTGTTTCAAGAGTATTCTCTGCGTCAGATCGTGCAGTGACCAGCGCTGATGAACTTCAGCCTCAAAATCTTCCACCTCGGATTGCTTAGAAGAATCATCGACAAGATTGTTGTGCTCAAAAGGATCTTTAGCCAAGTCAAATAAGCTGCAAGGGCGACCTTCCCAGTGGACATATTTTTTCGGCCCTCGCCGGATCATTAAACCTGGCGCTCGTACCCCTTCGAAAAGAATCTCCGAGACAGCTTCATCGCACCAATCGCTCGACTCTCCCGCAATTAATGGAACCAGGCTACGACCTGCAATTGGCTCAACTAGATGCTCTGTCCCCTTATCGAGCGCAAGCTCTAGCAGCGTCGGCATTAAATCGACCAGGGACGTACACTGACTCACCCTTCGGGAACTAGAATCGCCCGGCAATGAAATCATCAGCGGAACTCGACAGGATTGCTCGTAGAAACTCATCTTGTACCAGCATCCCCGTTCACCCAGCATATCTCCATGGTCAGCTGTGAAAATCACAACGGTGTTTTGGTCTAACTTAGCCGCCTTCAGTGCATCTAGAACTTCACCTACGCGATCATCTACAAAACTGACCGACCCATAGTAGGCATGCCGAGCATTTCGGATGGCCTCATCCGTAATTTCACATTCACCCCGATCATAATGACTGTAAAGCCAGCGCCCTTGGTTGTCCCGTTCGTCTGGGACAATAACCGATGTAATAGGCATATCGATTTCATCATGCCGATAACGCTCCCAATACGCAGGGGGTGTCACATAGGGGTCGTGGGGATGCGTAAACGACACCTTGAGCATGAACGGCCGCGTATCCTGACCACGTGCATAGTCGTAAATCCAACGAACTGCTGCATGCGCCGCATCGTGATCAAAATCCTGTTGGCTCGACCTCTCTGCTATACCAGCTTCGACGACATTGTTTAAGTTGTGAAACCAATCCAAAGTACGATCTGGATCGTCCCACACACCGAACCAACAGTTATCTGCGGGACAAATGTCTGTTGTCAGCCGCCTCTCGAGGCCATGCAATTGATCTGCACCAACATAATGTGCTTTACCACTTTGCACTGTGACATAGCCATTAGCTCGCAGGTAATGTGCGAAAGTTGGTATTGAATGTTCGTAGTCACAGCCACTGTCGAAAACATTGACAGCCGATGGCAATTGCCCGGTCAGCAACCCTGCCCTGGCGGGCACACACAAGGGCGAGTTGGAATAATGCGCATCAAAATTTTACTGTCCGCGGCCATGTCATCCAATCTTGGCGTTTTAACCACTTTGTGCCCATAAGCCGATAGAAAGTGAGGCGCTAACTGATCTGCCATCAGAAATAGAATGTTCAATGGTCGATTCATCTTTGATCCTTACGCTTTCGAGTTAACGAATATCAGCCCCAAGATCGAGCCCACGCTGATCGATGCTGAAGCCCGCATGGGATTTATATTACCTATAAACAAATAAGCCCGTTCACCAAGTTTTCTGGTGAGCCGCATATAAGCAGTAATCCAATAGAGAACGGTCCAGTTAGTGACGCCAGCGCACTATTTTCTGGCCAGGAGGACCCGAAACAAATCAGCCCTCAAATTCAGACTTTAGCTGCATCCGATTCAAGTGCAGTAGATTATAGAAACAACGACCCGACGCATCCCTGCTGCCATGCTGCATTAGCAGTCAGTGTTAATCCGTAATATGCTCCAGTCAGTCTGAAGTTTTACGTTGTCACAATTTTGGGGCTACCACTGGGGAATCGACTTCTTATAATCTAGCGATCCTACAACTTAATGAACTCTACGGAGAATCAGGATGGCTTCATACGCTTTAATCAAGTTTAAGATCAGCAACGACTTTTCTGAATGGGAACAGGCTTACTACAGCGCCCAACCGATGGCGAGACAAGCAGGCATCGTAGAACTCTTCCATGGCAGATGCGACGATGATCCACAAACGTGCTTTGTTCTGTGCCATGTCCCGTCAAAAGAGGTCATGGATCAATTTTTTGCCGAAGCCGGTGAACAGGTCGCAAAGTCGGGCCACATACTAGAATCTACCGAAGTCACGATGCTGAACAACTAACACGAATCCGCCGAGACAATAGACAACGACGAATTAACAAAAATTCCAGTTAATTCGCTAAGGTTCTGCCGGCAAGCGAGCACTGGCAGAACCTTCTGCAATTTTTGACTTGTAGCGGCTGAGACCGAATGGTGCCAGCTGGTCTTAATCAATCCAATAAACGGCCTCTTCCGGAGGACAATATTTGGTTGATTGCGATACTACGGTTATATAACTGAAGTGGACGAGCTCGGGATGCTCGACATCCCGAATTCAGTTCTAATTGAGCCTCACCCTGTCGATATAAACTCCAATCCAGCCATACGGCCTACGTATACTCGTTCATCTGGAGATTTCTTGGCTAACGTCACCTTCGTATCTGTACCTTCGACAACCACTTCAAGAAACCTATCAGACTTCTTTAGCACACTCGCGTCTAGCGTTCTGTTGTTTTCTGTACACGTTAACTTAACAAGTTCCATAACTTAGATAACGCTTATCAAGCACTGATCCAGTACTGGAAAACAACTCACCCCTGGAGCTCTGGAGTTGCATAGCAGGGTATTCGAGATAACAGTCTCGTACTAATAACGGTTCCGCCTACCCTTATTACCTTGTTCTCGAGGTTTTGCCACATTAACCCTGAGGTCTCGGCCATCATTGTCGCTACCATTTAAGCCTTCGATAGCTTTATGGCCATCAGCATTATTCTCCATTTCGACAAATCCAAATCCCTTGGATTGACCAGTGTCCCGATCCATAATCAATTTGGCGCTCACTACACCCCCAAAAGTTTCGAACATCGACCGAAGTGAATCTTCTGTGACGTTATATGACAAATTTCCAACATAAATATTCATAAGGCATTCTCATGATGAGTTTAAGATAAAACCCCAACTTTTGAGTTCGGGGAAGCGCTATTACGCAATGGATAGTTAGCAGACCAGGGTAACTGAAATACTCTGACGGAGTGGGAAAATCTGTAGTTGCAGTTCTAACACCATTTGGTTGCCAGTTTTAATAGACTGGCCGGGATGCGAGTCTGACTAAGCCAACAACAAATAGCAACCCTGATACGCTCTACTCCCGGTGTGCCGTTCACCAATTGGAATACGCGCGCTCGATAATTTCAGGGTTGATCCGTTTATTTCGGACAACAGACAGTTTGTGTAATTGTCTAAACCGTTGATTCTATGTCGCGCCGGGAGGGATTCTAACTCCCGACTTCGTGGTTCGTAGCCACGCACTCAGATCCCCACTTCACCCTAGAAAAATAGGACTTTCTCTATATTATTTTGACTCCACGCGTTGGGCATTTTACGAAGTTTTTCACCTAGTACGATGGGTTTTCTAGTTTCAGTGAGCGGATAAAGGAGATACGACTGTACTTCAACTCAGAGTGCTTCTTTGGTTCATCAAAAAATTCAGCACCGCTTGATTGAAAAGCTCTTCTTCTTCGATGTTAATCAAGTGGCCAGAGCGGGGAATCTCGATGAACTCGCTATCGGGAATGCGCGCTGCGATCATTCGGCCGGTTCCAGGCGGACAGAGGCCGTCGTGTTCGCCGTAGACCAATAGACTTGGTACGCTAACGGATTCCCAATCGAGCCCCTTGTCGTGGGTTACCGTCGATTCGATGGTTTTGATATAGCTTTCCTTATGCAGTTTTTCCATGCTTCGGACTAACTGCCGATAGTGCATCTCGCTTGCCTGGGGACCAAGCAGGGATTTTGCGACCCCTGGAGCAATGTCCTTTGGGTCTTTGCCATCTTCTTTCAGGGGCTTCAGACGGAGTTCAGTAAACTTTTGGCGTTCCGATTCGCTCATACCATCAGCAAAACTGGCGAGCGTCGCGACCAGAATAAGTGTGGCAACTCGATTAGGATACAGACGATAAAAATCCTGGATAATCCTACCACCCATAGACAGGCCACACAGGTGCGCCTTTTCAACACCGAAGTGATCGATCAGAGCGAGCAGGTCACGGGAGAAATCCTCAAATTCAAGGGCGCCTTCATAATCGTCGCTATTGCCGTAGCCACGGGCGTCCCAGGCCACCGTATGGAACTGCTCGGAAAACGCCTCAACCTGCTGGGTCCAATTAGTGCGGTTGCCGCCGATCCCATGTAGTAGTACCACTAATTCTCCATCACCGGCGTGATCAATCGCAATTGCTGGATTTTCCAGGATGCGTTCAGTTTGGATCATGGACCGTTTTGGGGGAAGACTATAGGTTTCATTGGGAGAATTGCGTTTCATTGTGAGACTGAGTTTTTTCGAGTTGCTGTAAGTGCTTGCCAATTTGGTTTGTCGACATACAAAATAGCGTCAGGATTGCCCATCGATCCCGCGCACCTTGGTGAGCAGCGATCTAATGGACGAGTTCGGCGATCATCCGGGCCAGCATGGAACTCAGCAGCAGCACCGGTTTGCCGGTGCCCTGCTGCACCGTTGACTTCATTTGCTCGTTCATGCCCATGCAGTTGAGAAACACCAGGTCCACCTGGTGCTGAGTCATCTCTCCGCTGACCCGCTGCCACTCGTTATCCCGATCGGCTACCGGCAGGTACGGCGAACCGTGGGTGACGA